>JBFGTT010000634.1:0-2440 GCA_041565995.1 Rhodothermales bacterium | reverse complement strand
TGTCGCGCGTCCCCATGGGCTCAGACGGTGGTCCGTACGCGATGGACCCGACGACCAACTACGACGGCTACTTCGTGCCCCAGGGCATCGGCGCCGACCTGATCGCCACCCTGGAGGACTTCTCGCGCGAGGACGTGGACCGCTACGCGCTCTGCTCGCAGCAACGCGCCGCCCGCGCCTGGCAGCAGGGCCGCTTCCCGTCCGTCGTGCCCGTCCCCAACGGCGACGGCACGGCGGCCCTGGCGCGCGACGAGCACGTCCGCCCCAACACCACCATGGAAGCCCTGGCGGGCCTGGCACCGGCCTTCGCGCAGGCGGGCGCCGACGGCTACGACGCCGTGGCGCTGGCCAGGTATCCCGGCGTCGAGCGCATCCGGCACGTGCACACCGCCGGCAACTCGTCCGGCATCGTCGACGGCGCGGCGCTGGTCCTGGTGGGGTCGAAAGCAAAGGGCGCGGCGCTGGGGCTGACGCCGCGCGCCCGCATCGTGACGGCCGCGCTGACAGGCACCGAGCCGACCATCATGCTCACCGGCCCCGGCCCGGCCTCGAAGGAAGCCCTCGAAAAAGCCGGCATGACGCTCGACGACATCGACCTGATCGAAGTCAACGAGGCCTTCGCCGCCGTCGTGCTCCGCTTCCTGCGCGACGTGGGCCTCGACGACCTCGACCGCGTCAACGTCAACGGCGGCGCCATCGCCATGGGCCACCCGCTCGGCGCCACCGGCGCCATGCTCCTGGGCACCGCCCTCGACGAACTCGAACACCGCGACCTCTCGACGGCCCTCGTCACGCTCTGCGTCGGCGGCGGCATGGGCATCGCCACGATCATTGAACGCGTCTGACCCCGCGTTCAAATTCGGATCCCGATTGATGACCCGACCCGAACCCGACGACCGCGACGCCGTCCTCGCCTTCGCCGCACAGTTCCCGTTTTTCAAGCTCATCGGGCTGGACGTGCTCGACGTGGCGCCGGGCTGGTCGAAGACGCGCGTCGCCTGGCGGCCCGACCTGACGCAACCCTTCGGCGTGATGCACGGCGGCGTCATCGCCTCGCTCATCGACACCGGCATCGCCCACGCGCTGCTGCTGACCGAGCCCTTTCAACGGCTGCGCCGCGAAAACGGCGCGCTCGTCTCGGTAGACCTCCGCGTCAAATACCTCCGCCCCGTCTCCAAAGGATGGATCACGTGCGAATCGACCGTGGTACGCCTGGGCCGGCAGGTCATCCACGCCGAGAGCGTCGTCACCAACGAGGCCGGCAAAGAAGTGGCGCGCGGCGACGCCATCTACCTGGCCGTGCCGGGGCAACAGTTGCAGCAGAAAACCACCCCCCCGTAGCAGCAGGCCCACGCGCTTGCCCGCCCCCGTCCGCATGTTCCCGATTTCGCCCGTCCCGGCCTACTGCCCACACTGCGCCACGCCGCTCGATGAGCGCGAGGACGGCGGGCTCGTGCGCCCGGCCTGCCCGGCGTGCCCCTACGTCTACTACGACAACCCCGCGCCGGTGGTGGCGGCGCTCGTCGAGCACGAGGGCGCCGTCGTCCTGGCCCGCAACAAAGGCTGGCCCGAAAAATGGTACGGCCTCGTCACCGGCTTCCTCGAACGCGGCGAGACGGCGCAGCAGGGCGTGCTCCGCGAACTCAAAGAAGAACTGGACCTCGACGGCGAGATCGTCTCCTTCATCGGCGTCTATCACTTCTTCGAGATGAACCAGGTGATCCTGGCCTACCACGTCCGCGCCGAGGGCACCATCACCCTGGGCGACGAACTGGCCGGTTACAAACGCGTGGCGCCGGAGAAGCTGCAGCCCTGGCCCCTGGGCACCGGCCACGCCGTCCGCGACTGGCTCGCCGCGCGGCAGGACGGGGCGACCGACCACGAGGCGTGAAACCAGATCGACCATGGACAACGAAACGACAAAACGCACCATCTGGACGCAGCCGCTGACGCTGGAGGCCGTCAATGCCTGGGGCCGCCGGAACATGGTCGCCCACGTAGACATCACCTTCACCGAGATCGGCGACGACTACATGAAGGCCACCATGCCCGTCGATCACCGCACGACGCAGCCGATGGGGCTCCTCCACGGCGGCGCCTCGGTGGTGCTGGCCGAGACGCTCGGCAGCACGGCGGCCTCCTGCTGCGTCGATCCCGAAAAAAAATTCTGCGTCGGCATCGAGATCAACGCCAACCACGTCCGCGCCGTGCGCCAGGGCACCGTCACGGGCACCGCGCGCCCGCTCCACCTCGGCCGCAGCACGCAGGTCTGGGAAATCCAGATCCACGACGAACAGGGCCGCCTCGTCGCCGTCAGCCGCCTGACGCTGGCCGTCATCGACCACTGAATCGATTGCGGAGTGCGGATCTGAAAACCGATTTGCTATGCACCAAGAAGAACTGAAACAGCGGACACGCGCCTTTGCGCTTGCCGTTATCA
>JBFGTT010000633.1:0-2462 GCA_041565995.1 Rhodothermales bacterium | reverse complement strand
CTGCCCGTTGAGGTTGAAATCTCCGGCCCGGTAGCCTGCCAGGCCCACCTCCGCGCGCCAGACCACGTTCTTGTCGTCGTTCTGCACCTGCCCGTCGCCGTCACCGTCCCCCGCGTAGAGGCCGAAGGCGCCGCCGC
Source organism: Rhodothermales bacterium (assembly GCA_041565995.1). Taxonomy (GTDB): domain Bacteria; phylum Bacteroidota; class Rhodothermia; order Rhodothermales; family JBFGTT01; genus JBFGTT01. The sequence continues at coordinate 2,325 of JBFGTT010000633.1, read as the reverse complement.
CGAGATCCTTCAGCGGGTTGAATCCGAAGGCCGCGCCCCCCCGGAAGTCGTGCGCGTACAGGTTCCCAGCGGGCGCCACCGCCGCCGGACTCATCGCCGCGAGGTGGTTGCGATGAAAGACCGCCACGAAGCGCGCATCGAGCGGCAGGCCGGTCAGTTCCGGAAAGCCCACCGGGCCGGCGCCGTCGAGATCGACCACGCTGCCGTCGCTGCGCAAGAGCGCCGCGCGGCGGCCTGCCACGCTCGCCGGATCCGCACGCAGTTCGAGGAGCACCCAGTCCACCACGTCCGGGTGGGCGTCGAAAAAGCCTGCCGGGACGCTCTCGCCGCCGGCGTAATGCCAGGGCGCGGCCTGGTAAGGCTGGCTGGTGGGCAGCGCGTCGGCGAGGTCGGCGTTCATCTGGCCCGCGTCGAAGGGGCCTTCGAGAAACAGGCGGGCCTCCACCAGGGGGATCTGCGCCAGCGCCTGGTTGACCGCCTCCAGGGCGTCGATGCGGCCCCAGCCGAAGGTGTTGTTGGGCACGTCGGTAGGCCCGTCGCCGCCGCAGCCGTCGGTGGTGGGCGTCGGGACGGCGCTCTGCTCTATGATCTCCTGGATGAGATCGACCTGGCCGGCCAGCGCCGGGTTGGCCGAGATGATCAGCGCCACGAGGCCGACCACGTGCGGCCCGGCCATCGAGGTCCCGCTCAGGCGCGCGTAGCCGCTCGGATTGACGGAGGACGCGGAAAGCACGCTGACGCCGGGGGCGGAGATTTCCGGCTTCATGCGCAGGCTGCCGTCGGTGAGCACCGGCCCCCGGCTGCTGAAGTCGGCGACCTGGTTGTTGCGATGGTTGTAGGCGCCTACGCCGAAGGCTTCGGCGTAGATGCCCGCCGGGAAGGCTGCCGTGCTGCAATCCGGCCCGTCGTTGCCGATGGACTGCACGTAGTAGACGCCCGCTGCGCGAAGGTTGCGCACCGAGACGCGCAGCAAGTCGGGGTCAGGATCGTTGGGATGCTCAGGCGGCGGCGAAGTGGGGCACCCTTCGACGCAGGCCCACGAGTTGTTGATGGCGTGCGCGGCTTTGGATGGGTCGCCGTCGGTCATCGGGTCGCCGCCGAAGGGATAGGGCGCCAGGTGCCACTCGTTGCACTCCAGGTAGGTCTGCAAGTCGCCGAGGATGCCGAAGAGGTTGCGGCAGCCGATCCACTGTGCCCCCGGCGCCAGGCCCACGGGGTGCGCGGCGCCGGCAGGCCAGGCCGGATCGCTCGCCGCGAGGTCGTTGCCGGCGACGGTGCCCATCGTGTGCGTGCCGTGCGAGAAGAGCGGGTCGTCGTCGCAGGGCGTGGGCGAGTCGTTCTGGCACCTGACGCTGCCGGCGTGCACGGCGTCGTGCCAGTTGAAGTCGTGGCTGGCCGTGGCGCCGTCCCAGCCCCGGTACTGGTTCTTGAGCGCCGGGTGGTCCCACGTGTAGCCGGTGTCCGAGCCGCCGACGACGGTGCCCTGGCCCGTGATGCCGAGGGCCCAGACCTGGTCGGCCTTGACGTTGGTGATGTTGCCGTCGACGGCCTGCGCCTTGCCCGCGCCTCCCTCCTGCCCCGCCTGGTCGGGCAAGCCGAGGCGACCCGTCCAGACGTGCGCCACGTGGGCCACGTCCGGGCGCAGCGCCATTGCCTGCACGACGGCCTGCGGCCCCGACGAAGCGATGGCGTTGGCGACGTAGTACCGCCGCACCGGCGCGCCGAGGGCCGAGAGCGCTGCCGCCACCGGCCCCTGCGTGCGCAGGGCCACCTCGCGCAAGGCGTCGTAGACGAAGGCGCCTTTTTCTTCCTTGGTGCGTAGCGCCGCCGCCCCGCTGAGGTCGGCCTGTTCGGAGAGCACGAGGATGAACCGAGCCTGGCCCGTCGCATCGAGCGCGTCAAGCACGTGGGCGTCGACCTTGTCCTGCCACGCCTGCGCCTGCGCGGCCATCGGGGGCGCCGCGCAAAGCAGCACGAGCAGCAGGCCGGCCCACAGCCGACTCCAGCGCGATTCGGTAGTCTTTTGTCTTTTCATAGATCGAGCAACCATGCTGTTCACCTGCGCTGTTCATGCTTGAGGCCGCCGTCGTCGAAGGCGCTCGCCCTCACGAGGTAGACCGTCGCGTAGTCCGACTCGAACTGCTGGCCCGTCATCAACTTCGTGTCGAAGCGCAGATCCGGCGGCTTGCTGGCATCGACGAAGGCGAGCATCACGTGGAGCAGTTGGACCGCCCTATCGGGCAGCGGCACGCCGTCGGCCTGCCTGCCGACGAACTCGGTGGTGATGCTCACCCGCGCGGCGGTGTTGTCGTTGATGATGGGCGG
>JBFGTT010000632.1:0-2469 GCA_041565995.1 Rhodothermales bacterium | reverse complement strand
GGTGTCGGTGAGCCTGGCCGGGCTCTTCGGGGCCAGCCAGTCGTTCGAGTTCTCCTCGCTGGTGCTCTTCCTGCTGGTGCTCGTGTTCGTCTACGGCTCCGGGCGCTGGTCGGTCGATCATTACTGGCGACGCACCAAGAGCGACTTCCGCAAGGCGCTCGACCGGTTCTACCAGTACCGCGAACGGGTCTTCGACCTGCTGCGCATCTACCTGGGCGTGGGGCTGTTCGTGCGCGGCGTGCTCTTCTTCTCCGACACCAGCGCCTTCATGGATTTGCTCTCGCCTACGGCCAGTCCGTGGCTCACCTCGGTGGTGCTCATCCACTACGTGGCGCTGGCCCACCTCGTCGGCGGCGCCATGATGGCGACGGGCCTGCTGACCCGGCTCGGCGCGCTCGTGCAGATCCCCATCCTGCTGGGCGCCGTCTTCCTGGTGCACTTCCAGAGCGGCCTGCTCGAACCGGGCCAGTCGCTCGAATTCTCGGTGCTGGTGCTCTTCCTGCTCGTGATGGTCTTCCTCTACGGATCGGGCCAGTGGTCCGCCGACTACTACCTCTTCGTGCGCAAAACGGAGCCGGACGACGTCGAGCGCACCAGCCGCGCCCGGGCGATCCTCGACCGGGAAGACCATCCGGAGGTCGTCTACGAGCCGGCGCCGCCCCCCGCCCCCGGCGGCGTGCTGACCGCACCGGCGGTCGTCGCCGAGGACGTCGCTACCGAGACGCAACGGCTCACGCGCGATCATCCGCTGGTGGTCGCCGAGGCCAAGTACAGCGCCTGGGGCTGGTTCCTCTTCCTGGTCGACGTCACGCCCCGGCCCAAAGAGATCGTCTTCCGGCACATCAAGACCGGCGAGATCGTCGAGCGCAGCCAGGATCCCGAGGTGCTGGAGCACTACCGGTATCAATAACAATGTGAAGATTCTGCAAAGCGCGGAGCGAAAAGTAATGTTGGGCCGGACCGGGTAACTGAACAATACCGCCAGCCCTTCTGCCATCACCATCACCTTATCCGAGGGTACCGTTATGAAAAAGCTGTTTCCCGTTCTCCTCGTGTTCATGGTCGCTTTTGCCGGTACGATGAACGCGCCGCGAGGAGAAAGCCCCGACAAAATCACCGTTGAGGGTAAACTCATCGACTCGAAGTGTTACGGGATGAACCACGCCAACACGGGCAACGACCACGCGGGGGCCGACGGCAGCACCATGCCGTCTTGCGGCGCCGCCTGCGCCAAGATGGGGCTGCCCGTGGCCGTGCTCGAAGGCGGCAAGATGGACGGCAAGGTCTACCTGGTCATCGGCCCCGCCAGCGGTTATGCCGATTACATGGCCAAGGACGTCAAGTTCGAGGGCGAGCAGGCCTACGCCGGCGCCATCATCCCGTCGAAGCTCTGGGTCAAAGAAGAGGGCAAGTGGAAAGAAAAGCCGCTGCCCGGCACGATGATGTAAGCGGTGCCGTACACCCCACGCGCCACACCGTACGACAGGGGCCGTGCTCGCGCGCGGCCTTTGTCATTCCTGAGGCGTCTCAAAAGCGTACCTTCGTGATGCGCACGCTCGTCCGCAAGGCGCTGCCCCTGTTGGGCGGGGCGCTGCTGCTCGGCCTGGCGGCCTGCAACCGGCCGGAACCTGCCGAAAGCAACACCTCGGCCCGCCCCACCTACGCGCAGGGCGACACGGTGGAGGTGTCCGGCGTGCTCGTCGATACCCGCTGCTTCGCCCTCGACAAGGCCAACACCGGCAACGACCATACCCGGCCCGAAGGGCGCGTGCCCGGCTGCGGCGCGGCCTGCGCCCGGCAGGGCATCCCCGTGGCCGTGCTCGAAGAGGGCCGGCCCGAAGGCTACGTCTGGGTGCTTGCCTTCCCGCCGCAGGCCCTCGCCGAGTACGTCGGCGAGACGGTGCGCGTGCGCGGAGACTACCGCGCCGAGGGCATCCTGGAGCCCCTGCGCGTCGAAATGCAGGCCGCCGGCGGCTGGACCGTCATTCTGTGAACGCTCAACGCCCCGTCTTCGCCATGCGCCGCACGTCTCGCTGGACGGTTCTGCTGATGCTGGCTGCGGCGCTGGCCGCGTGCGGGCCGGAGCCGCCCGAGAGGCCGGAGGAGCCGCCGCCGCAAGCCGCCCCGCAGCACTACGAGGGCGTCGGCGTGGTGTCTTCGATGGTGGCAAACAAGACCTTCGTGGTCATCCGGCACGAGGCCATCCCCGGCTTTATGGACGCCATGAGCATGCCGTTCGCCGTGCAAGACACCACGGTGCTGGCCGGCATCCAGCCGCAAGACTCCGTCCGCTTTCACCTCCGCGCCGCGCAGGGAGAAGTCGTCATCCTGCGGATCGAAAAAATGGAGTGAGGGCGCCTGCGTTACGACGCCTCTTGCAACGCGTCGAGGTGCCGGAGCAGGAAGTCGGCCATCGTTTCGCAGGCGTCGGCGAGCGTCTTGCGGAAGTTTTTGTCCTGGCTCTGAAAG
>JBFGTT010000631.1:0-2475 GCA_041565995.1 Rhodothermales bacterium | reverse complement strand
GGCGACGATCCGCCGGGCGATGCGCCTGAGCACGCTCGACGGCATCTTCGCCGTGCAGTACACCACGCTGACGACGGCGACGCTGCTGGTGGGGTTTCTGCTGGCGCTGGGCGCTACGGCGGCGCAGATCGGGCTGGTGGCCATGTTTCCGCTGCTGGGCGGGCTGCTGCAGCCGCTGGGGGCCGAACTCGTGCGCCGGCGCGGCGGCTGGCGCAAGGGCGTGGCCGTCGGCGCGGCGCTGCTCGACGACCTGCTCTGGCTCGTGACGCTGGCCCTGGTGGCGCTCTGGCCGGGCCGGCAGGCCGTCGTGGGGGTCATCGCCGTGGTGGCCATCCAGCAGTTCGTCACCGCCTTCACCGTCGTCTCGTGGACGAGCTGGATCAGCGACCTGATTCCGGCAGCGCTGCGGGGGCGGTACTTCGGGCGGCGGAACTTCATCTGCAACGCGCTGGGGGCCGCCAGCGCCGTGGCCGCCGGGCAGTTCGTCGATCACGTGGGGCACAACGCCGTCTGGAGCTTCGGCGTAGTGATCGCCGTGGGGATGGCCTTTCGCCTGGCCAGCGCCTACTTCCTGGCCCGTCAACCCGAACCGTTTCCGGCGCGCAACCTGGAGGGACGCTTCGTCGAGCAACTGGCCGCGCCGCTGGCCCACGTCAACTTCCGGCGGTACCTGTTCTTCGGGATGGCCTTCGGCTTCGCGGTGCAGCTCTGCTCGCCGTTCTTCTCCGTCTACATGCTGCGGGATCTGAGGATCGACTTCGGCACGGTGATGGTCCTGGCCGGCATCTCGACGGTGACGAACCTGCTGGGGCAGCGCTACTGGGGGCCGCTCTCGGATCGCTTCGGCCACCGGCAGGTGCTCCGGCTGACGACGCTGGTGGTCGCCTTCCAGCCGTTCTGGTGGCTCTTCACGGCGAAGGCGGGCGCGGGCTTCTACCTGATCTTCGTGCTGCACGCCCTCGGCGGGTTCACCTGGGGCGGCTACCTGCTGGCTAACGCCAACCTGATGATGCGCCTGGCGCCGGAGACGGGCAAGACCTCGTTTTTTGCCGTGCAGGGGGCGCTCGGCGGCCTCTTCGGCGCGCTCGGCCCGCTGGTGGGCGGGCTGCTGGCCGACGCGCTGCCGGCCATCCCGCTGCCGTTCCTGGAGCCGTCGGGCCTGCTGCTGCTGTTCTTCCTCAGCTTCGCGCTGCGGCTGGGCGCCTGGGGACTGCTGCGCCGCGTCGAGGAGCCGGTGCGCAAGCCGCCGCTGCGCGTGACCTACCTGATCCGCGACGCCGTGCGCACCTTCAACGTCACGCAGGGCTTCAGCCCGCTGCTGCATACGTTCTCGGAGGATGAGGGCAAAGACGACCTGGACCTGGATGAGGCGCTCGACGCGCTGGTGCGCCGGGAGGAATGAGGGGCGCCGGGGTGCGGAATCCGGACGTTTCGTCGTATTTTTAGCGGGTGTGCGGGTATGGGCGTGTGGGAGGATGGGCGGATCGAAATGACCCCTTCCGCCGCCGTTTGTCGCATACCTGGATGAGGCGAGCGCGCGTTCCCCCAAAACATCACCAGGAGGTTGCTATGTGGGATTTCAAGATGGGCCAGGCACTCGGCGCAATGATGAAGACGGCGCCTTTCGTGATCTTCCGCATGGTGATCTACGTGGGCGTGGCGCTGGCCTACGTCCTCGCCGTGGGTGTGGGCGCGGGCATCGGCTACGGCCTCTTCTCCATCGGCGACAGCCCCGGCGCGGGCGCCTTCTGGGGCGGCCTCTTCGGCTTCGGCGTCGTCAGCGCGGCGCTCTTCTGGGCGCGCGAATACCTGCTCTACCTGGTCAAGGCGGGCCACGTCGCCGTGCTGGTCGAGCACTTCGACGGCAAGGCGCTGCCAGGCGGGCGCGGGCAGATCGAGCACGCCCACGCCGTCGTCAAGGAGCGTTTCGTCGAAACCTCCGTGCTCTTCGGCGTCGACCGGCTCATCAAGGGCATCCTGCGGGCACTCAACCGCATGGTGATGTCGGTCGCCACCTTGCTGCCCATTCCGGGCCTGCGCGAACTGGCCGGGTTCGTCAACAAAATCCTCAACGTCTCGCTGACCTACACCGACGAGATCATCCTGGCCTACAACATCCGCACGCGTTCCGAGAACCCGTGGGCCTCCAGCAAAGACGCGCTGATCCTCTACGCGCAGAACTACAAGGTGATCGCCAAGAACGCCGTCTTTTTGCTGCTGTTCATGTACGCCGTCTCCCTGCTCATCTTCCTGCTGATCCTGGCGCCCGTCGGCGCGCTGATGGCGCTGTTTCCGGGGTCCGTCGGCGGCTGGAGCTTCCTGATTGCGCTCATCTTTGCCTGGGCGCTCAAGACGGCGCTGCTCGAACCGCTCGCCATCGCCGCGCTCATGCAGGTCTACTTCAAGGCCATCGCCGGGCAGCAGCCCAACCCTGAATGGGACGAGAAGCTGACCGCCGCCTCCGACAAGTTTCGC
>JBFGTT010000630.1:0-2476 GCA_041565995.1 Rhodothermales bacterium | reverse complement strand
GGCGCCGGCGCCGGCGGCTACCACGTCTTCGACGTGACCGACCCCGACGCGCCGGTCTCCCTGACCTCGGTCAGCGACGCGGCGGTGCGGCGCGGCCACGCCATCGCCCCCTCGCCCGACGGGCGCTACCTGGTGACCGCCGCCGAGTACCGCACCGCGCCCCTGCGCATCTACGACCTACAGCCCGTCTTCGATGGCGAGGTGCGGATGATCCGCACCGCCCTCGGCGCCTGGACGGCCGACTGGCGGAATTTCGCGCAGCACTTCGAGGTGCGCTGGCCGTACGTGTTCGTCGCGGCGCTCGAAGACGGCTTCCAGGTGTTCAACATGCGCGACCCGGAGCAGCCCTACACGCTGGGCTTCTACCGGACCTACGACGGCCCGCCGCCCCGCTTCGCCGAGACGACGCTGCACGGCGCCTGGAGCCTCGACGTGCGCAACGCCGACGGCCTCGTCGTCGTAGGCGACCTCGACACGGGCCTGTGGACGTTCCGCCTGGAAGCTTTCGAGGGCTGGAGCGGCCACGGCTGGGGCGTGCCCGACGTCTCGAGCGCGCAGCATTGGGACGAGGGACCCCGGTGAAAGGATGGGGGGATGGGAAATAGAAAATGGGAAATAGAAAATGGGAAATAGAAAATGGGAAATAGAAAATGGGAAATGGTGGGGGATGGCGCTTCGCCTGACCAATTCCCATTTTCCAATTACCATTTCCCAATACACCAACCGCAGGTGAGGCTGTGATGATACGGACGAGAACGATCTGGGGGGTAGCGCTGCTGTGGGCGGCCTTCGGCGTGGGGGGCGTGCAGGCGCAGCAGGGCCTGGTGCATCCGCCGCATCCGCCGCCGCCGGGTGCGCAGGGCAGCCCCAACATCCGGGTGCTCTCGCACCTGCCGCTGGGCGCGCAGCATTCCATCGCCGACGTGGAGATTGAGCAGGAACTGGCGCGGCCCTACGCGTACGTGGCCCGCCGGCTCGACGAGATCGGCTTCGACGTGATCAGCCTCGAAGATCCGGATCACGCGAAGGTCATCCACCGCTGGCGCATCGAGAACCAGGACCTGCACCAGGGCGGGGCGATGGACGGGCGCTACTTCAAGCACGACGGGCGCTACTATTACGTGCAGTCCGTGCAGTTCCGGCAGGGCGGGCCGGATTCCGACGTGGGCGCCCTCGTCTTCGACGTGACCGACCTGCCCGAGACGGTGCGCGAGGTGGGCCGCATCCGGCAGTCCGACGCGCCGGGTGGCTTCCACAACATCTTCGTCTACAAGCATTCGAGCGGCGCGCCGCTGCTCTTCGCCACCTCGGGCAACTACGCCAAGATCTTCGACCTGGCGAAGTTTCTGGAAGGCGACGCGACCGAGATGGCCGACGTGCTCGACGACGAGAACCGCGCGCTCGTCGGGCGCGTACCGGTGCCGACCTCGGACAACCTGTGGGCCACCGGCTACCACGACTTCTACGTCGGCTACCACCCCGAAAGCGGCCAGGATCGCTTCTACGGCGGCGGCGGCAGCGGCTACTACGTCTTCAACGTGACGGATCTGGCCAACCCCTCCTTGCTGCTGACCATCCTCGGCGTGCCGGGCGTGGCCTGGGGCCACACCTTCACGCCCACCCCGGACGGACGCTACGCCGTGGGCGAGACCGAATTCCAGTACCAGCCGCTGCGTTTCTTTGACCTTCAGCCCGCCCTCGAAGGCCGGGTCAAAAACATCGACCACGCCATCGGCGCCTGGCACGCCGACTGGACGACGCTGGCGCACAACCACGAGGTCCGCTGGCCCTACCTGTTCGTGTCCGGCTACGAGACGGGCCTCTCGGTGGTCAACATCGAGGATCCGGCCAACCCCTACACCATCGCCTACTACGACACTTACGACGGCCCGCACAACGCGCGAGCGGCCCGCCAACCCGGCAGCCCCTACACCTGGGGCGTCTACGACGGCGCCTGGGGCGTCGACGTGCGCAACGCCGACGGCCTGATCGTCCTCAGCGACATGACCACCGGCTTCTGGGCCTTCCGGCTGGAGGGCTTCGAGGGCTGGAACGGCGAAGACTACGGCGTGCCCAACGTCTCCAGCGCCCAAAACTGGGACGCCGGGCCGGTTCGGGAATAGGTATGGGCGTGTGGGGGTATGGTCGTATGGACGATTTTTTGGGTGAACCCTCGTCTATACGTCCTCTCGTCGGCTCGTCCTCTTCAACCATCCGCTATCTCTGAGGGAACGTCATGAGTGTGCATCGTGCATCAAGAGTCACCGTCCTTTTCCTTTTCGCCGCTGCGCTGCCGCTCTCTTCCGCCCTGGCGCAGTGGACGCCGGAGAAGCCCGGCAGCGACAACATCGAGGTCCTCGGCCACATCCCGCTGGGACCGCGCCTCAGCGTGGCGGACATGGAACTCGAACAGGAACTCGCGCGGCCCTACGCCTACGTCGCCCGCATGGTCTACGGCGACGACGGGCCTAAGGGC
>JBFGTT010000629.1:0-2480 GCA_041565995.1 Rhodothermales bacterium | reverse complement strand
GGGTCGGCCTCGGTGCTCGACGCGCCGTCGCCGAAGTCCCACTGGTAGGTAATCGGCGGGGTGCCGGTGACCGTCGAGCGGAACTGCACCGGCGGCAGCGGCAGCTCGCACATGCTGAGCGTGGCGGGCGTGGCGGTGATCCGGCAGGCGGGCGGTTCGATGACGAGCGTGGTGCACCTGGCCGTGGCCTCGCCGCCTCGGTTGGAGGCCGTCACGGTGACGGTTTTGGTGCCGGGCTGCGAGAAGGCGTGCGAGGTGAGCCGCCCGAAGCCCGTGCTGCCGTCGCCGAAGTCCCACTGGAAGGTGACCGGCCGCGTGGCGTTTTCGTTGGTGGTGACGGCAAAGGTGCCGGCTTCGCCCGGCTTGAGGCTCTCGGGGCTGGTGCAATCGACCGTGACGGGCACGATGGGCGACTTGAAGTTGAGGCGTACGCCGAAGCCGAAGAAGGTAAAGGCGTCGAAGTCCGAAGCGTCGATGCCGCCACTGGTGGGCGTCACCTGTCGGGAGCGGGTGTCGGCCAGGTCGAGGGCGTCGTCGTCGAAGTCGAAGATGCCGGTGAGTTCGAGGAAGATGCCCACGCGGTCGGAGACGGCGGCGTCGAGGCCGACGCTGGCGATGGGGCCGATGCCGGAGCGGGTCTCGTCGTTGATCTTGCCGAAGGAGACGTTGAAGCCCAACTGCCCGTAGGGCGTCACCCGCGAGCGCGGCAACATGTAGGAGCGCCCGATCAGCGAGAAGTGGTGGCGCCACTTACTCGAGGTGTTCTGATCGATGGTCTGCGGAAAGTCCGGCCGGTTATCCTGGATGCGGGGGTACTGGCCAGAGAGGTGCATCAGGCCGAGGCTGAAGCGATCCGAGAAGGCATAGCCGAGTTCGAGGCCGAGGCTGAAGCCGATGTTCTCGATGTATTTCTGGATCTCGTTGCCCGGGTTGACGTCCCGGTCGCCTCCGTAGAAGTTGAGCCCGAGGCGCCCCTTGAGATAAAAGGTGTCGTCGGCTCGATAGTATTGATAATACCGCGTGGTGTCCGCTTGCTGCGCCACAGCCGTATTGCACAGAAAAAGCAACGCGAAGCAGCCAAGCAGGGATGAACGCAGGTGGTATCGTTTCATTTCTGTTGTCCTCCGGGGTTAGCGGACTTCTGGAGAAGACGTACAACGCGGCTGGGGAACGCGGTCATGTCGTAGATCCGGGATTGACTTCTGGCTACCTGATTATGCGAAAATACCAACGCAATCGCAATAAATCTACCTAAAGTAACCCACATATATCTTTCCAAGCCGTGGCCGGGAAGAAATAAAGCTGGTCTGCTCCCAGGTAACGCCACGCCGGACACCGCCGCCGCCCCCTGCAATGGAGCCGGCGCCTGCGCCGCGAGACGCAAAAAAAAAAGCCTGCCTCGCATCCGGAGACAGGCTTTCGGGAAAGCGGGCCGGGGGCCTCATCCGAGCGCGTTGACGCGCCGTTCAAGCTTGCCCTTGTAGTTGGCTGCTCTGTTGGGATGGATCACGCCTTTCGAGGCGAGGCGGTCCAGGTACGCCTTGGCGGTGTTGAGCAGCGAGCGGGCCTGCTCGGGGTCTTCGGTGGCGCGCAGCTTTTTGATGAGCGTGCGCATGCGGCTGCGGTGGTAGCCGTTGCGAACGCGTCGTTTTTCGTTCTGCCGAGCGCGCTTGGCCGCTGATTTATGCTGTGGCATCGGGTCTCTGCGTTGATGGACGGGCAACTCCGGCTGGGGTGCTATCTAAAAAATAGCCCGTAAGTATACGAATTTCTGCCGTCCAAGTCAAGTCTCGCGCCGCTGCCGGGCGATGAGGGCGGGCCGAACGCCGGCCCCGGAACCCGTGCCGCCGACGCCTCGTTTTGCGCCCATCCGCCCGGCGACGTCAAACGGTCCGCTCGCCCGGCTTCAGCCTGCCCTTGCTGCCCGATGTGGTCCTTTCTCTCCGAGCTGGCCCGCCGCGCCGACGGCCCCTGCACGGTCATCCTGATGGACGACGAATACCGCGAGCAGCCGCGCCAGTACCGCATCGAGCCGCGCCGGCTGCTCTACGGGATGGGCGCGGCGGCGCTGGCGCTGGCGCTGGTGTTCGTGCTGCTGCTGGCCTTTACGCCGCTGCGCGAGTTGATCCCCGGCTACGGCACGGCGCAGTTGCGCGTCGACGCCCGGCAGGCCGCCGTACGCCTGGCCGCCTTGCAGGATTCGCTGGAGGTCCAGCAGCAGTACATGGGGTACCTGCGGCAACTGATGACCGGGCGCGTCGACACGACGCCGGGCGCCGGCGCCGAATTGGCCGAGCAGGCGCTGACCCTCTCGGGCGAGCTGGCCGAGGTAGCCACCGAGCCGAATTCGAAGAACTGGGCCGACCACCAGCAGCCGGCCCTGCCGGTGGCGCGCATGCCGGCGGACACCGAGGCCTACGTCCGCGCCGTCTCGGCCGAGGAGCGGTACCTCTCGAGCCTGCAACTGCCGGCGCTGCCGC
>JBFGTT010000628.1:0-2497 GCA_041565995.1 Rhodothermales bacterium | reverse complement strand
GGGGCCTTGTGATCCTCGTGGACGATGACCGTCAGGCCGTTATCGAGCACGAACTGCTGGTAGGGGAGGTCTGGCAGGGCTTCCGGCATCGGCTGCGTTTCCTGCGCCGAAGCCAGCATGGAAACGCCGAGCAAGAGGCCCAGCAGAGCCGTGGTAAATTTGTACCGCATGGCACGTTCTCCTTGTTTTGAGTGGGTTGGGGATCCGGCGGTGTCGAAACCGAGGGCATCGCCGCAAGGCAGGGGCGTGGCGTTCTAGAGGCGCCGCCGCGCCGCACGGGAGCCTATAAACAAGAGGCGGCAGACAGTTTCCGGGCTACGGGAAAGAACGCACGAAGTTATAAACGTCCCCCTCGAAATGCCCCGGTTCGGGCGAGGACGGCGTGCGTCTGGATCGCGCTCGGCCTCGCGCCTTACCGCCCGGCGACGAAGTGCGGGATGGCGGCGGCGTCCCAGTCGAGCACGAGGCCCTCCGCGGTGCGCCGGGCGTGCTCGCGTCCGTAGAGGTGCTCGACCAGGTAGAGCGCCGGCTCGTAACTGCGCGCCCCGCCCACCGAGGTGATGTATTTACCGTCGACGACGAAGTTGGCGTCGTAGCGCACGTCCACGTCGGGAAACATCTCGGCCAGGCGGTCGCGGTCGGCGGGGAAGGTGGTGGCCGTTCGCCCGTCGAGCGCGCCGGTGGCCGCCAGCGGAAAGGCTCCGTCGCAGACGGTGATGACGTAGCGGGCCTGCTCGACGGCCTGCTTGAGCCAGCCCAGCAGCGCCTCGTCTTCGAGGTCGGTGGTCATGCTGCCGCCGGTGCTGGGGATGACCAGGATGTCGATGGGCGGCGCGTGCTCGAAGGCGTAATGCGGCGTGATGGTGATCCCCTCGAACGTGGTGAAGGGCTGCCCGTCCGGCGAGACGATGAACGTCTGCACGTAGTTGACCGAGTCGCGGAAGACGCTGTGCTGCAAGACGTCGTAGGGCGCCATCAACTCGGAGTTGTAGACGGTCTCCAGCCCCACGAAGCCGGCGTTGAGCACGCCTTGGGGAGCGGTCGCCTCGGCGGCGGCCTCCGGCCCGCTCTGCGCCGCGCCGCAGCCGGCCAGGAGCAGCGCCGCCAGGGAAATCATCGCGAGGGCAGGGCAGAGCAGGGAGCAGCGCATGGGTGGTTGCGTGTTTGGGTGTTCGCGTGTAAAAACGATAACACTTCAACACGCAAACACGATGACCCGCGTTATCGGTTGCCGGAGGCGGCTTCGACGAACAGGTTGAACACCGCGCGCAGCACGCTCAGATCGGCGGACGAGAAGTTGATCATCCCGACGACCACCACGCGCGCTTCGGGCTGCACGAGCAGCAATGAGGTACCGCCCATCGAGCCGCCGCCGTGCGAGACGATCCGCCGGCCCGCGTCGTCGGTGCCGACGGACCAGCCGAAGCCATAGCCGACGCCCTCGCCGGCGCGGGTCTGCTGCTCGGTGAAAAGCAGGGCGCGGGCCTCGTCCGAGAGGAAGCCGTCGGTGAGGTGGGCGTTGGCGAAGCGCAGCAGGTCTTCGACGGTCGAGAGGAAGCCGCCGCCGGCCCACTTGTAGCTGTTGTCGACGTAGAGGGCGTTGAGCATCGTGCCGTCGGCGCCGCGCCGGTAGAAGCCCGCGCGCTGCACGATCAGGCTGTCGACGTGGTCGGCCACGGTGTCGTGCATGCCCAGGGGCCGGAAGACGTGCGCGCGCATGTACGCGAGAAAAGGCTCGCCGGAAGCGCCCTCGACGACGGCGCTGATCAGGTTCCAGCCGTAGCTCGAATACGAAAACTGCGTGCCGGGTTCGACGAGCAGCGAGTCGCCCGCGAAGATGTCCAGGGCTGCTGTGACCGAAGGATAGGGATCGCGGATGAGGTACTCCTGGCCCCGGTAGTGCCGGATGCCGGCGAGGTGGCCGCCGAGCTGCCGCGTGGTGATGGGAAAGGTCTTTTCCGGAAAGGAGGGGACGTAGCGCTGCACCGGCGCGTCGAGGTCGAGGCGGCCCTGCTCGTAGAGCTGCGCCACGGCGGCGGCGGTCAGCGGCTTCGAGATGCTGCCGATGCGGAACTTGGTCGTCGGCCACACCGGCGCCTTGTGCTCCAGGTCCGCGTAGCCGAAACCCTCCGCCCACACCGTCTCGCCCTCGACGGCCACGGCCACGGCGATGCCGGGATACGCTTTCTCGGCGAGGTCGCGTTGCACCATCGCCCGCGCCTGCGTCACGACGTGTCCGTAGTGCGGCGGCGCAGGCGCCACGGCGGGCTGTGCCTGCGTCGCGCCGACGCCCGGCGCCAGCAACGCCGCCAGCAGCACCGGCGGCAGCGTGCGAAGTGAGGGCTTCATGGCTTTTCCGGAAAGGGTAGGGTTCGAAAACGGCTCGCCCGAAGCATAGCGAACTTTTTCCAGATCCGCCAGGCTACAACTGCGTCTCCAGCTCCCGCATCAACAGGTCTTTTTGCTCCGCCGTCATGTGGTCGGCGTCGACGTAGGG
>JBFGTT010000627.1:0-2510 GCA_041565995.1 Rhodothermales bacterium | reverse complement strand
CGCAGCGCCCGCTCGTAGTAGGCGTCGTAGCTTTCTTTGTCGGCGTCGATGAAGACGAAGTCGAACGTGCCGGCCTGCCCTTCGGCCAGCAGCGCCTCGAGCGTCTCAAGGGCCGGGGCGATGCGCAGGTCGATCTTCCCGGCCACGCCGGCCTCCTGCCAGTAGCGCTGCGCCACGGCGGTGTAGTCCTCGCTGACGTCGCAAGCCGTGAGGGTGCCGTCGGGCGGCAGGGCCAGGGCCACCGCCAGCGCGCTGTATCCCGTGAAGACGCCCACCTCCAGCGCCCGGCGCGCGCCGAGCAGCCGCACCAGCAGCGCCATGAACTGCCCTTGTTCCGGCGCAATCTGCATCCGGGCCATCGGGTGGCTGGCTGTCTCCCGGCGCAGCCGTCGCAGCACCTCCGGCTCGCGCAGCGACACGTCGAGCAAGTACTGGTAGAGGTCGTCGGTAAGGGTGAGGGTTCGGTTGGACATGGCGGGCGTGTCGGGTCAGTTGTTGAGCAAAGGCGCGTCGAGCGGGTGCGCCCGGGGAAGATAAGAACCGCTCGCGCCGGAAAAAGAACCGGGTCCTTTCGGCGCACCGGGGCCTGTTGTGAGGCAGCCGATAATTGAGTTTATTTGTCGCTGGAGACCTTTCGCAGCGCCGCACGCAGCGCATCATCCGCCCCGCCAAGCCTGGTGTTACCGGATCAAGCACGCATGGCGAAGACGACGCTTGAAAGAGGCCGGCAAGCACGCCGATGGATGGTTGGGCTGCTGGTAGGGTGGCTGACGGCGTTTCCGCCGGGCGCCGTCCGGGAGGAGCCTGCCGCGCCGTTGCAGGAGGTCGCCGCGCCCGTGCTCGCGGTGCAGGACGCCGCCGCGGAGGGCGATCCCTCCGGCGTCGAGCGCGGCGAGGGAGCGCCTCCTTTTTATGAAACCCGCTGGTTCTACGCGCTCGTGGGCCTGGGGTTGGTCTTGCTGGCGATGGCCGGCTACCGGTGGCGGGTGCGGCGGTTGAAGGCACAGGCCCTGCACGAAGCCCGGATGGCGCAGCAGCGAGACCTGGACGGGATGATGGCGCAATCCGGCGTCTCGCCCGAGTTCCGGGCGCTGCTGGCGCGCATCGTCGGCTCCCTCGAAGCACTGCACAGCGGCCGCTACGGCCCCCTGGCCGCCGACGCCGACGAACGCGTCGCGCACGCGCTGGAGGCCGCACGCCGGTTGCTGCGACTCGTGGATCAACGCCCCGACGGGGATCGCTTCGAGGAGAAGATGGAGGAACACCCGGCGCCGGAAGGGGAGGATCGGACGATGGTGCTGGTGGCCGACGACAACGCCGACCTGCGCGCCCGCGTCCGCCGTTACCTGGAACCGGCCTACCGCGTCGTCGAGGCGCCGGACGGGCGGCAGGCGCTCGAAAAAGCACGGCGCTTGCTGCCGGACCTGGTCATCGCCGACGGGACGTTGCCCGTGATGGACGGCTACGCCCTGTGCCGGGCCATCAAGCAAGAGCGGGAACTGGAGTTCATCCCGGTCCTGCTGCTCAGGGCGGAGGAGGGCAACGGGACCGAGGAGCCGGAACCCTGCGCGGAGGATTACCTGGAGAAGCCCGTCGACGTGCCGGAACTGGCTGCGCGCGTGACAGAGCTGATCGCCGCGCAACAGCGCCTGCGCGGGCGGTTTCGCCGAAGCGCCGTCCTGCCGCACGCCGGCGAGATGGACGTAACCTCTTCGGATGCCGCTTTTCTGGAGCGGGTGCGGGCGGTGGTAGAGGCGCACCTGGGCGAGGAGGATTTCAACGTGGAGTATCTGGCCGCGGCGGTGGGCCTGAGCCGGATGCACCTCTACCGGAGGCTCCGGGCGCTGTTGAAGGAGGCGCCCGCCGAGATGATCCGCTCGATGCGCCTGGAGCGGGCGGCGCGGCTGCTGGCCGGGCGGGCGGGGACCGTCGGCGAGATCGCCTACGGCGTCGGCTTCAAGAGCGTCGCCCACTTCTCGACGAGCTTCCGCCACAAGTACGGCTGTTCGCCCTCGGCCTACATGGCGCGGTTCCCGCACCGCGCCGCCGACTGATCGCCCCGGCCATTTGTTACGTAGAGAAAAGACTTGGTTACGTAGATATAACGCACTTTTCGCGCCGTCGAAGTATCCTCTCCCCCCGCGACGCGGGGCGTTGCGCCGGCCCCGGCGGCAGTGCCGGTACGGCGCACACGCGGCACGACCCCCCTTCTCTTCTCACGCAGCCTCCGGCATCCACCTCTCTGCACGAGGCTGCCCCCGTTAAATCCTTTTCCAGAACCGGAGGCGTACTTTCATGCGCAAACGTACCGTGTTGTGTCTCATCGTGCTAGGCGTGAGCCTGTTGCTGGCCCCTGGCCCGGCCCAGGCCCAGCAAGTGGACGCCGAGACGGCCCTGCGTTATCTCAGGAAGCATGCCAAAACCCTGGGCATGACGCAGGTGGACCTGGCGGACCTGGTCGTGACGGACCAGTACGTCAGCCGCCACAACGGCGTCACGCACATCTATTT
>JBFGTT010000626.1:0-2522 GCA_041565995.1 Rhodothermales bacterium | reverse complement strand
GACCGCCGAACTGCGTATTCCCTACTCGCAACTGCGCTTTCACAAGAAGGACCGGCAGGTCTGGGGCATCAACTTCCGGCGCGACATCGCCCGCAAGAACGAGCAGCAGTTCCTGGTCTACACCCCGCGCAGCGAGAGCGGCTTCGTCTCGCGCTTCGTGGAGCTGACCGGCATCGACGAGATCAGGCCGCCGCGCCAGATCGAAGTGACGCCCTACGTCACCACGCGCGCCGCCTTCACCGACGCAGCCTCCGGCGACCCCTTCAACGACGGCTCGGAGGTCACGCCCGACCTCGGCGCCGATTTCAAGATCGGCCTTACCAGCAACCTGACGCTCAACGGCACGGTCAACCCGGACTTCGGGCAGGTGGAGGTGGACCCGGCGGTGGTCAACCTGAGCGATTTCGAGACGTTCTTCCCCGAAAAACGGCCTTTCTTCATCGAGGGCGCTTCGATCTTCAACTTCGGCCGCGGCGGTTCGAACAACAACTGGGGCTTCAACTGGGGCAACCCTAACTTCTTCTACAGCCGCCGCATCGGACGCACCCCGCAGGGCAGCCTGCCCGCCTACGACTACGCCGACAACCCCGACGGCACGCGCATCCTGGGCGCGGCCAAGCTGACCGGCAAGCTGGGCGAGGGTTGGAACGTGGGCACCGTGCAGGCCGTCACCGGGCGGGCGATGGCCACGCTGGAGCGCAACGGCGAGCGGTTCAAGGAAGAGGTCGAGCCGCTTTCCTACTACGGCATCGCGCGGGCGCAGCGGGAGTTCAACGAGGGCCGGCAGGCGCTCGGCTTCCTCTCTACCGTCGCCGCGCGTTCCTTCGGCAACGACCGCCTCCGCGACGAGATCAACAGCGACGCCTACGCCCTCGGCCTCGACGGCTGGACCTTCCTCGACCAGGACAAGACCTGGGTGGTCACCGGATGGCTCGGCGGCACGCACGTGCGCGGCACGCAAGAGCGCATCCTGGCGCTGCAACAAAGCTCGCAGCACTACTTCCAGCGCCCCGACTCAAAGGCCCTCACGCTCGACAGCACGGCCACCTCCATGACGGGCCTCTCGGGCCGCGTGATGCTCAACAAACAACGCGGCAACTGGACCACCAACGCCGCCGTCGGCTTCATCTCGCCCGGCTTCGACGCCAACGACCTCGGCTTCCAGTGGCAGACCAACGTCGTCAACGCGCACGCCGTCGTCGGCTATCGCTGGACCGAACCGAAGGCGTTCTACCGGCGCATCCAGTTCAACACGGCCCTCTTCCGCAGCATGGACTTCGACGGCAACACCATCTGGACGGGCTTCTTCGCCAACGGCTGGACGCAGTTCAAAAACTATTACAGCCTGTTCCTCGGCGGCGCCGTCAACCCCGAGACCGTCAGCAACCGCCGCACGCGGGGCGGCCCGCTGACGAAGAACCCGCCCGGCGCCGAGGTCTTCGGCGGCGTCGAGACGGACAGCCGCAAACCGTGGGTCTTCGAACTCTTCGGTTTCACCTACCAGACCCGCGCCGGCAACAGCTCCAGAGTGGACCTGGAGGTCGAATGGAAGCCGGCGGCCAACGTCTCGCTCTCGGTCAACCCCGGCATCAACTGGAACCGGGAAAGGGCGCAGTGGGTGGGTGCCTTCGACGATCCCACCGCCACGGCCACCTTCGGGCGGCGCTACGTCTTCGGCGATCTTCAGCAGGTCACGTTCTCCTCCAGCGTTCGTCTCAACTGGACGTTTACGCCGCTCTTGAGCTTCCAGCTCTACGCCCAGCCGCTGATTTCGGCGGGCGACTATGAGGGCTTCAAAGAACTGGCGCGGCCCAAGAGCTACGCCTTCAACGTCTTCGGCGAGGACGGCTCCTCGACCATCGAGGAGATCGTCGATCCGCAGACGAGCGACGTCTCGTACCACGCCGACCCCGACGGCGACGGCCCGGCAGCGCCCCTGACCTTCTCCAACCCGGACTTCAATTTCAAGTCGCTGCGCGGCACGGCGGTCCTGCGCTGGGAGTTCCGCCCCGGCTCGACGCTCTTCCTCGTCTGGACGCAGACCCGTTCCGACTTCGAGAACATCGGTGACTTCCACTTCGGCCCCTCCATCAGCCGCCTCTGGGACGCCAGGCCGGACAACATCTTCATGCTGAAGCTGACCTACTGGCTCAGCCGCTAACGCTTTTACCGGAGAGAGAGGGAGGAGGCAGCCCCCGTCGGCCACGGCGGGGGCTGTTTTCTTTTTAGCTTTCAGCGGACAGCTTTCAGCGGACAGCTTAAAGAACCTTTCGCTGAAAGCTGATGGCTGATCGCTGAAAGCTGATCCACGTAAACCTTCTCGCGGCTCGGGGTGTCTGAAGGGGTGAGCGAGCGAGGAGCCTATGCAGCCAACGCCAATCCTGGTGGCCGAACCCTTAGAGCGCACCGTGCCGGGTACGTTCCGCGAGATCGTGGAGCAGTACAAGCGGCCCCTCTACGCGCTGGCGTACGACCTGACCGGCAGCCACCACGACGCCGAGGATCTCTCGCAGGAGGTCTTC
>JBFGTT010000625.1:0-2526 GCA_041565995.1 Rhodothermales bacterium | reverse complement strand
GTACGTCTACCTGCCGCAGGCCGAGGACCGGCTGCCGCCCACGCCCTACCCGTTCCTCGACGAACGCCTCGAAACGCTCCGCGTGCGGGCCTACGACGCGCTGGGCATGCGCTACTGGCAGGAGTTGCAGGGCCTCCTGGGTCGGGTGCTGATCGACCTGCAAGAAGAAGGCAAGGTGCTCGTGACGCTCGAACGCGAGCAGCCCGTCTTCCACCTCACCGTCGCCGAGCGCTTGCCGTAGCGCGGCCCTGTGCCACGACGAGGCCGGGCCGGGTGCGCATCACGCGCCGAGCAACTTGAGCGCCAGGTTCTTGCGCGTGTTGATGGCCAGCTTGCCGAAGATGTGCTCGGCGTGGTGACGCACCGTGTGCGGACTGACGTAAAGCCGCCCGGCGATCTGCTCGTTCGAGAGACCCTCGGCCAGCAGCAGCGCCACCTCCGCCTCCCGACGCGTCAGCGCGAACCGCGCGCGCAAGGCCTCGACCGAGGGCAGTTGCGGGCCGGAGGCGGGCGCTACGGCCACCATCACCGCGCCCGTGCTGCCGAACGACCCCGACGTGGTGAGCACGCCGCGCAGGCTGTAGCGCGTGGCGTCGGTGGGCACCTCGCGCAGCACCGGCGCCGGCGGCGCCTGGCCCAGCGCGCCGCTCGTCGGAAAAGCCAGCCCGGCCAATTCGCGCGCCATGCGCTGGATGGCTTCCAGCACGCGCGCGCGCTCCGGCTCGGCCTCGAGCAGGCGCGTAAGAGCGCGGTTGCGGTGGAGTTCGCGCCCGGCGTGGTCGGCCACGAAGAGGGCCTCGGCCATCTCGTCGAGGAGGGCGTGTTGGAGCGTCAGGCGGGCCAGCGCCTCAACGCCGGCCTTGAAGGCGGGCACGAGGGCGCGCAGCACCGCCAGGCTCATCTCGCCGAAAGGCGCCTTGTCGGGATCTTCGTAGTAGATGGCCGTCGTGCTCACGGCGGTCGCGTCGCCCTGCGGCATCGTGGTGAAGCAGCCGAGCATCTCGCGGAGGCGTCCGGCCAGCAGCACCTCGTTCTGGTAGGCCGAGGCGTTGATCCGGCCTTCGAGCAGTTGATCGACGACGGCGTAGTTGATCACGTCGACGCCGAAGAGGCGGCGGCGCTCGAAGAAAAGGTTCACCAGCGGATCGTCCGAGTGCGCGCCGTTGAGCATCGGCCCCTCGGTGAAGTACCGGCAGCCGTCGACGGTTTGGGGGTCGAGGTCGTCACTGAAAAAGTAGCCGGTTTCGGCGGGCAGGCCGAAGAGGGCGTGGTCGGCACGAAAGAGGGCGCGGAGCGTGCGGTTGACCTCGCTTCGCCAGCCGTCGAGCGAGGAGGCGTCGAGCGGGGAGAGCAGCGCGCGCGTGGCGTCGGCGAAGCGGGCCAGGTCTGAGGCAGAGAGGGTCAGGCTCATCGCGTGGCACCAGGGGACTGAATGAGGGGAAACCGGCTCCTACGCAACCGGCGAACCGTGGTGTCAACATCGGCCCAGGAAAAATAGGACGTTCATCCGATGTGGCAGGCCCCATCACCTCCGTAAAATAGTCATCGAAGGAAAGCAGCGATCCGGGCGACAGCCTGGGGCTGGGGCGCCGGTCCGCTGGAGCGAGCGAAGTGACGGCTCCAACCAGTTGCAGGCCGCCCGGATCCTGCCTCCTTCCCGAAACAGCGGTGCTCAACCGCTCCATCCCCTCAACATAAATCCTTGCCTTACAAAGCCATGTGCATCACCAAGCTGTTCACCCTGCTCGCTTTTGTAGCGACCTTGTTACTTGGGCTGGTGGGCTGCGACACCCACGACGGCTCGCCCGCGGGCACGTACCTCGGCCCAACGCTCAAGCTGGGCAACGGCACCGCCCGCACGTGGGTCGCCCTCGACGACGACGGCAACCCCCTCTCCGTCGGCCTGACGCTGACCGAAGCGGCCCTCACCGGCCTGCCGGCGCAGCAACATCACGAGGACGGCTTCTCGCTCAAGTTCCCGGCTCAAGCAGCCGTCACGCCCTTCAAGCACCTGCTGCTCAACTGGAACCCGCAGGGCCACGAGCCGCCCGAGATCTACGGCCTGCCGCACTTCGACGTGCACTTTTACATGATCTCCGACGCAGCGCGCAACGCCATCACGCCGGACGACCCCGCCTTCAACGACAAAGCCGCCAAACGGCCCACCGACGCCTACATCCCGGCGGGCTACGTGCAGACGCCCGGCGCCGTGCCCCGCATGGGCGCCCACTGGATCGACCCGACCTCGCCCGAATTCAACGGCCAGGTCTTCACCCGGACGTTCATTCACGGCTTCTACGACGCCAAACTGATCTTCTTCGAGCCGATGATCACGAAGGCGTTCCTGGAGAGTAAGCCCAACTTCTCCGAAAACCTGAAGCTGCCGGCGGCCTACGAAAAGCCGGGATTCTACCCGACGCGCTACAGCGTCAAGCACGACGCCGCCAACAAGGAATATCGCATCGCCCTCGAAGGCTTCACGCGCAGGTAGCACGGCATCGCGCCGCCTGCCTCATCCCCTCAACC
>JBFGTT010000624.1:0-2528 GCA_041565995.1 Rhodothermales bacterium | reverse complement strand
TGCCCGCGTGTCATCCCGAACGAACGTGAGGGATCCCCGTCGGTAAAACCAGGCATCCATGGAATCGCTGGGGATCCCTCCTCCCTGCAGTCGTCGCGATGACACGGCTTTTGCACAAGCATTTCCCAGAACGGATATGACCCGTCCTTTCGCTTGCATAGTCATGCCAAAGAACGGGTATGACCTGCCCGCTAGCCGCTCGGCGGAGGATACACGACGCCGGACGCCTTCTCCAGCGCCCCGATCATCTCGTCCACCTCCATCAACGGGGTCGTCTTGATCGATTTGAGGTGCCCCGCCGAGGCCGCAGCGGCGGCAAAGGCGGCGACGCTTACGTCGTCGGGCATCTGCAAGATCACCACCACGTCGTACTCCCCGAACGACAGCCACGCCGCCTCGATGCTGCCGCCGAGCTTCTTCGCCACGCCGCCGACGGCTTCGAGCCGGTTCTGCGGGTTCTTTACCATCGCGGCCCACGCCTCGGGCGTATAGGCGCACTGGAAAAGGTAATGGGGCATGGTACCCTCCTTGCCGTTAGGTTTGGGGGAAGCGTTGAGGATGATCCTGCATGGAAAGTAATTCCTTCATCAAGCGCAAGGTGAGCACCGGCCCGGCCCGCCGATTTTCACCCCCGCCGCGCATTCACCCCCGCCGCCAGGGCGTAGGCGCCGGCGGCCAACCCCCTCACCGCGACGAAGCCCGCCTCCACGGCCAGCAGCGCCGCCGCCGCCGTGCTCACCACCGACAGGCACCCGTTGACGCCCCACGCCCAGGGCACCTGCGGCGCGCTCCGCTCCGAGAGCCACCGCAATCCCAGCGGAAACGGCATCCCCATCACGAAAGCCGGCGGCGCCACGAGCGCGAAGGCGCACAAGGCCCGCAGCGGCAGCGGCCAGGCGATGGACGCCCGCAGCAGCGGCGTCAGCGCCACGGCGTAGACGAGGATGCAAAGCGTCACCGCCCCGGCCACGCGCAGCAGCGTCCCCCGCCGCGCCGCCAGCCGCTCGGAAGCGTAGCTGCCGGCGCCCGAACACACCAGCATCGTGGCGATGACGGCGGCGGCGGCGTAGAGCGGGTGCCCCAGGTACAGCGTGAAGCGCTGGATCAACACGATCTCGACGAAAAGATAGCCCAGCCCCAGGCTGCCGAAGTACGCCAGCGTCCACCCCTTGCCCGGCCCGCGCCAGCCCAGGCGCAGCAGCGGCAACAGCACCAGCACCAGCGCCGCCAGCAGGATCTGCACCAACGTCACCCCGGCGATCAGGTAGCCGACCTCCAGGAACGGCACGGTCCGGTCGCCGAACTGCCGAGCCAGGCGCGGGAGGTTGCGCCAACGGAGGAACTGCGCGAAGTAGGGCCGGTCGTCGGTGGCCGGCGCGATGGCAAAGTCGTAGCCCTCGTAGAGCCGCTCGCGGTCGGCGGAGAGGAGTTGATCGACGTAAGCGAAAAACTGGCCGTCGGGCATCCGGTTGAAGCCGTCGCGTTCGCCCGGCTCCAGGCCCGGCAGCAACAGCGGGTCGAAGGCCATCCGCCCGCAAAACCGCCGGATGCGCGCGATCTCCTCCGGCGCCAGGGGCGTTTTTTTCAAGACGAACGTGACCGCGCCCCAGCTTCGGACGGCGGCCAGGTGCGCCGCAGGATCGACGACGCCGACGCCGTCGAGCACCTCCACGAGCGTCGCCAGAACCTTGAGCGCGTGGCGGTAGGGATAATCCATCCAGGCGGTGACGGCGACGGCGCCGGCGGGCGTCAACCTGTCCCACGTCGCCCGGAAGCCTTCCTTCGTGAGGCTGTACTGCTCCTGCAGCGCCGAGAGGCCCACGGTGCCCCCGAACGCCCCGACGGCAGGCAGCGTGACGAGGTCGAAGCGCGTCGTGTCGGCGGCGAGGTAGGTGCGCGGTTCGAGGGCGCGGGCCGTCACCGCCGGCTGGTAGAAGAGCGAGTCGGTGAGGGCAGCCAGGTCGCGCCGCAAGAGGTCGAGGACGAGGCCGTCCGGCTCGACGGCCACCACGCGCCGCGCGCCCCGGACGACGGCGTGCGCCGCGTCGTCGCCCGTGCCGGCGTGCAGCACCAGCACGGCGCCGCGCAGCCGCATCGCGTAGGGCAGCGCGGCGGTCGTGTAGTCGAGCAGGTGCGTGGTGTCGCCGCGCGTCCAGGCCGTGACGGGGCCGAGCCAGTTGCCGTTGTTGAAGACGGCCTGCTGCACGGGCACCTCGCCGGTGAAGGAGAGGCTCAGGCCGGGCGCGTAGCGCAGCGCGGGCGCGGCTACCACCTCCACCCGGCCGTGGGGACTGCTGCGCGTCAGGACCACCTCGGCGCCGGGCAGCGTGAGCGTGCGGCTGAGATCCTTGTAGGGCGAGTGCGCCAGGCCGGGCGGGCGCAGCAGAAAGAAAACCGACAGCGCCGCCGCCAGGCCCGCCGCCGGCAGCAGCCACCGCCGATGACGCCGGGGCACCACGAACAGCCCCGCCGCCACCGCCGTCAGCGCCGTGACGGCAGGCAGACGCTCCGGCGCCACGACCCACAGC
>JBFGTT010000623.1:0-2533 GCA_041565995.1 Rhodothermales bacterium | reverse complement strand
GTCCGTGCCGTCGCGGCGTCTGTCCTGTATTTTCACCTTTATCTGGTCTCCGGAATCTCTATCTTTAGGGACCCTCCACCCGTACGCGCAGCCTCCCTCCCACCGCTATGATTTTCGGGCAACCCAAGAGGCGCACTGCCGGCAGCCTGGCGCGGCTGTTGGCAGGAGCGCTGCTGCTGGTCTGCATGCCGGCGCTCCCGGCCTCCGGGCAGGGCAAGATCGCCGGGCGCGTGACCGACGCCGCCACGGGCGAGTCGCTCATCGGCGTCAACATACTCATCGAGGGCACGCAGCAGGGCACCGTCACCGACACCGACGGCAACTACGTGCTGCTCAACGTGCGGCCCGGCGCCTACACGCTCGTCTTCTCCTACATCGGCTTCCAGACGCAGCGCGTGACGGACGTGCCGGTGACGACGGGGCAGACCACGCGCACCGACCTGGAGATGCGCGAGCAGGTGATCCAGGGCGAGGAGATCGTCGTGCGTGCCGAGCGTCCGCTGGTGCAGAAAGACCTGACGGCCTCCAAGAAAACCGTCATCGCCGAAGAGATCGACCAGTTGCCCGTCGAGAGCCTCTTCGGCGTGCTGGCCACACAGGCGGGCGTGACGCAGGGCGCTTCGGGCGAGTTGCACATCCGCGGCGGGCGCAGCAACGAAATCGCCTACCTGGTGGACGGCCTCTCGGTGGGCAACCCGTTCAATACCAACGGCATCGCCACGAGCGTCGCCACCGACGCCATCCAGGAGATGACCGTCATCTCGGGAGCCTTCAACGCCGAGTACGGCAAGGCCATGAGCGGCATCGTCAACCTGGTCACCAAGGAGGGCGGCGACCGCCTCGACGGCTCCGTAAGCTTCTACGGCGGCGACAACGTCACCGCCAACGACGACGTCTTCTTCACGCACTCCGGAACGGGCCTCAACGTCTACACGCTCGAAGCCTCCCTCGGCGGGCCGCTGCCGTTCTTCCGCCGGATGCGCTTCTTCCTCTCGGCCCGGCGCGACCGGAGCGACGGCTACCTCTACGGCATCCGCGAGCACCTGCCCTCCGACTCGGCCAACTTCAACACCAGCCCGTGGTATTACGAACTCAACGGCAAGCCCTGGTGGGAGTACGCCGAGGGCACCGTCACGCTGCCCGACGGCTCGACGGTGGAGGGCGGCGGCCTGCCCCTGCCCGCCGAGCGCGTGCCGATGAATCCGAGCGAAGGCACCAACTTCCTCGGCAAGCTCTCCATCCGCCCCTTCGCCGGAACCAAGCTCGAATACTCGTTCCTGCTCGACCAGGGCAAGCGCAAGCCCTTCGTCTTCGGCTACCGCTTCAACCCCGACGGCACCGCCACCGAGCGCGACAAGAGCTACAACCACAGCCTGCACTGGACGCACACGCTCAACGACCGCACCTTCTACACCCTCCGCCTCTCCTACGCCGTCAGCTCGTTCGAGGACTACCTCTACCGCGACCCCACCGACCCGCGCTACGTGAAGGACTTCGGCGGCACCGGCGGCGGCAACGTGATCGGCTTTCCGGGCAACAACTTCCTCTTCGGCGGCAACCAGAAAAGCCACATCTACGAGGACGCCCGTTCGCTGCGCACCCGCTTCGACTTTACGCGCCAGTTCGGCATCATCCACGAGGCGCGCGCCGGCCTCGACGTGCAACTGCACAGCCTCGACCGCGAGAACTTCGTCGTGCTCTTCGACGGCAACCGCTACCGGCAGCCTACGGTCGAACCCGTCGACAATCCCTCGCACGACCGCTACGAGAACCAGCGCGTTGTCGAGTTGAGCGCCTACGTGCAGGACAAGCTCGAATTCGACAACTTCATCATCAACGCGGGGCTGCGTTTCGAACGCTTCGACCCCAACGGACGCTACATCCCCGACCTGCTCGACCCGACGGGGCCGCTCCAGGAGGCCGAGACAACCAACCTGCTGCTGCCTCGCCTGGGCGTCTCGTTCCCCATCACCGAGCGCGGCATCATCCACTTCTCCTACGGCCACTTCGCCCAGATGCCGCGCCTGCGCAACATGTACCTCAACCCGGAATTCGAATTTCCGAAGGGCCAGGTGCCCACCTTCGGCAACACCAACATGCGCCCCGAACGCACCGTGCAGTACGAGATGGGCATCCAGCAACAACTCGGCAGCGTGCTGGCCATCGACGTGACGGGCTACTTCAAGGACATCCGTGATTACCTGGCCCTCCAGCGCGTGCGCTACAGCACCATCGCCGGCGAGGACAGCTACAACATCTACCTCAACAAAGCCTACGCCAACGTCAAGGGCATCACCGTCTCGCTGACGAAGCGGCGCGCGCCGGGCGGGCTGCTCTCGGCCACGGTCGATTACACGTTCCAGGTGGCCGAGGGCAACGACGACAACAGCGACGCGCTCTTCTTCAACTTCCTCTCCGGACGCGAGAACGAACTCGAAATCGTCCCGCTCGACTTCGACCAGCGCCACGTGCTCTCCTCCACGGTGACGGTCTCGCGGCCCGGCAACTGGGGCCTCTCGCTCATCGGGCAGTT
>JBFGTT010000622.1:0-2552 GCA_041565995.1 Rhodothermales bacterium | reverse complement strand
CTTCGAGGCGGAATCACGGTATTTTTTGTCTTTGTCGTAATCGCCTTCCTCGACCAGGTCCGCCGCGACGACCCCGCGCTCCGCCGGCAACTCGACGACCTGGCCCGGGCCGTCTGCAACCCTACCTCGCCCCACCTCTCCTCCCTCACGTCCGGCTCGGCACCCTGGACCCGTGAGGCGCACAGAAACCACGCGCCGGGCCTCTCGTAAGAGCGCCGGATGTCCCCCTCCGGAACTTGAAGCGGTACGAGCCATGGGGCGTGTCGTCGTCTTGCTGTTGGTGATCGTCACCAGCGTCGGGTGCAACAACCATGCGCGCTCGCAGGAACAGGCCCCCACGCCGCCGCCGCAGCGCGTGCAGGTGCCACCGGCTGCCGACGTGGACGCGGCCATCCACCGAAGCCGTCAGACGGCCATCACGCGCGCCGTCGAGGCGGCGGCGCCCGCCGTCGTCAGCGTCAACGTCATCGAGGTGCAGCGCGTGGCCGTGCGCGATCCCCTGGCCGAATTCTTCTCGGATCCCTTCTTCGAACAGTTCTTCGGGCAGCGCCGCTCGCGCGTGATGGAACGGCAGGTGCAGAACGTCGGCTCGGGCTTTGTCATCTCGCCCGACGGCTACGTCGTCACGAACGACCACGTGGCCGGCAACGCCACCAAGATCGCGCTCTCGTTTCCCGACGGCAAGACCCTCGAAGGACGCCTCGTCGGCACCGACCAGGCCTCCGACATCGCGCTCATCAAGGTCGATCCCGACGAGCCGTTGCCCTACCTGGCTTTCACCGAGGACGCCCAGCCGCTCGTGGGCGAGTGGGTCATCGCCCTGGGCAATCCCTTCGGCCTCTTCGAAGCCGCCGAGCCGTCGGTGACCGTCGGCGTGGTCAGCGCTACCGGGCGCGACCTCTCGGTCAGCCGCGACGGGCGCATCTACCGGGACATGATCCAGACCGACGCCGCCATCAACCGGGGCAATTCGGGCGGGCCGCTGGTCAACGCCCTCGGCGAGGTCATCGGCGTCAACACGGCCATCTACAGCCAGAGCGGCGGCTCCATCGGCATCGGCTTCGCCGTGCCCGCCGACAAGGTCCGCCGCATCATCGACGAGCTGCGCACGCTCGGCCGGGTGGACCGCTCTTACTACACCGGCCTCAGCGGCGTGGACGTGACCGAGCGCATCGCCCGCGCCCTCCGCCTCAACGACACGCGCGGCGTGCTCGTGCGCGACGTAGATCCCGGCTCGCCCGCCGACGAGGCCGGCTTCCTGCCCTACGACGTGATCGTCTCGCTCCAGGGCACGCCCGTGGCCAACCTGACCGACTTCGTGGCCCGCCTCTACGACTTCCGCCCCGGCGACCGCGTCCGCTGCCAGGTCCTCCGCGAGGGCCGCCGCCTGGCGCTGGAGGTACAGATCGGACGGCAGCAGGGATGATGACAGGTTCTCGATTTTCGCTTTCCACTTTTTCCTTTTCCATCCCGCTGTTTCTGCTGCTGACGCTGGCCGGCTGCCTGCCCTCGTCGTGTCGCCGCACCGAGTCGCGCGCGGTCTCGCCCGCGGATTCGCTCTCCCGACGGATCGCTGCGCAACTGACGCCGGACACCCTCCGCCTGCTCTGGCAGACCGCCGGCCCCGAAGGCCATCGCCTCGAATTCCCCCGCACCGCGCGCTTCGCCCCGGACGGACGCCTCTTCGTCAGCGACGTCGAGCGCAACAGCGTCTACGTCTTCGCCGGGGGTGGGGCGTTCGTCGAAGAGACGACGTGGGAGGGCGCCGACGTGCCGTATCTGGCCGGCCTGCGCGCCGATACCCTCCTGGTGTTCAGCGCCGAAGCACGGCGGCTCGACTTCCTGGTCGATGGGACGCCCGCGCGCAGCCTGAACACGCCCGCCGCTTTGCCGCGCGGCCCCCTGCAATACCTGGCCGCCACCGACGACGCGCTCTACTTCAAGGCCGTCGGCGACGACGGCGAGGGCTACCTCGCCCGCCTCGACGAGCACGGCGCCGTCACTGCGCGGGTGGCGCTGCCCGGCCCCGTCTGGCGCCACGCCGGCCTGCTCCGCGTCTGGGGCGACTCGCTGCTGAGCCTCTCCGGCTATCTCCCCGTCCTCGACGTGCTCTCGCCGGACCTGGCGCGCCCGCCCGACTCGATGGCCCTCGTCGGTTTCGACTCGCCCATGCTGCCGCGCACCTACGCCTTCCTCCACGGCGACGCCTACGAAGCGCCGTTGCTCTCGTCCTCGGCTGCGCCCGTCGGAAACTGGCTCTTCGTGCTCAACCTGCGCCCGGGCTGGCTCCAGATCGACGTGTACGACCGCGCGGGCCGCCTCCAGCACCTGCTCGTGCAGGAGGATCCCGGCTTCGACCCGAATTTCTACCCGGTGGACCTGGCGGCGCACGTGCCGGAGCCGGGCCGCTTCGAGTTCGCCATCGTGACGGGCAAGCCCAACCCGACGGTGAAGCTCTACCACTGGCAGATGCCGCAGGGCGCTACCTCGCCCTGACGACCGCCCGGCTCGCCGCGAAGCGCTCTGCCTCGATGCGGATGACGTAGAGGCCG
>JBFGTT010000621.1:0-2561 GCA_041565995.1 Rhodothermales bacterium | reverse complement strand
AGGCAGCGTCCTTCGAGGCGTGGTACCAGGCCCCGCCGCTGGCGTTCGTCTTTTCGATGATGGGCTTCTTCATCGGGCCGATCTACCCGACCATCTCGTCCATCGTGCTCAACAAGCTCGCCAAGGCCAGGCACAGCGCTATGACCGGCCTGATCATCATCTTCTCGGCCCTCGGCGGCACCACCGGCTCGCTGCTGCTGGGCCTCTTCTCGCAAAAGTTCAACACGCACGACGCCTTCTTCTGGCCGCTGGTGCCCATCGTCCTGCTGGGCCTGGCGCTCATCCCCTACAAGCGGCTCTCCGACCGACACGTCCCCGAAACGTTATGACCCTCCGCCTCTCCGTCGCCGACCACTTCGAGCGCCTGATCGCGCAGGAAGACACCGACGGCGACCGCAAGATCACCATCCGCGACGACGGCCCGAAAGCCTTCCGCCTGGCCGGCAAAGGCGGCGCCGCGCACGAGGTCCGGGGCACCTATCCGCTCTCGAACCTGCTGCAAGCGCTGGCGCAGGCCCGCGAGGACGGCCTGGCGACGCTGGACCTGGACACCGACCTGCTGACGGAGCCGCCCGTCCGCCGCATCTCCCGCATGATCCGCACGCACTACTGGCACGGCCTCACCCGCCGCATCGACGCAGGCGGCATCGCGCAGGTCGTGGCCGATACCAAGGGCGCGGGCGACGCGCCGAGGATCTACGCGCCGCCCTCGGACCCGCAGGCGCTCGCCTACTACCGGGACCTCGCCGCCGCGCGCCCGGACCTGGGCTTGCAGGTGATCGAACTGCCCGACCCCGTCACGCCCGCCTACGTGCGCGGCATCAACGACCGGCCCGGCATCCTGAGCCTGGCGCTGCGTCGGAGCGCCGACGGGCGGCTCGAAGGCGTGCCGTTCGTGGTGCCGGGCGGACGCTTCAACGAGATGTACGGGTGGGACAGCTACTTCATCGCCCTGGGACTACTCCACGACGGCCTCGTCGAACTGGCGCGCGGCATGGTCGATCACTTCGTCTACGAAATCACGCACTACGGGCAGATCCTCAACGCCAACCGGAGCTACTACCTGACGCGCTCGCAGCCGCCGTTCCTGACGGCGATGGCGCTGGCCGTCTACCGTCACCTGCCCGAAGACGCCGCCGGCAAAGCCTGGCTCCACACGGCCCTCCGCGCCGCCGCCACCGAGTACGAGACCGTCTGGCTGCACCCGCGCCGCCTGACCGAGACGGGCCTGAGCCGCTACTGCGGCAGCGGCCTGGGCATGCCCCCGGAGACCGAAGAAAGCCACTACGACGAACTCCTGGCCCCCTACGCCCACGCCGCCGGCCTCGACGTACGCGCCTACCGCCTTGCCTACCTGGCCGGACGCCTCCACGAACCCGAACTCGACGCCTACTTCGTCCACGACCGCGCCGTGCGCGAGTCCGGCCACGACACCAGCAACCGCCTGGAGGGCCGCTGCGCCCACCTCAACACGGTCGATCTCAACGCGCTGCTCTACCGCTACGAGGTGGACCTCGCCGACGCCATCGAGGGGATTTTCGGAGATGCCTTCGAGCGGGAGGACGGGCGTACCGACACCGCCGCGACGTGGCGCGCGCGCGCCGCCGAACGCAAAAAACGCCTCAACGACCTGTGCTGGAACGAGGCGGCAGGGATGTTCTTCGACTACGACGTCGTCGAGAAGGCGCAGACGGGCTTCGAGGCGGCGACGACGTTCTACCCGCTCTGGGCCGGCCTGGCGACGCCCGCGCAGGCCGAAGCGCTCGTCGAGCAGGCACTGCCACGGTTCGAGGTCGGCGGGGGCGTCGTCGCCACCACCGAGGCTTCGCGCGGGGCGGTCACCGACGCACGCCCGCAGCGGCAGTGGGACTACCCCTTCGGCTGGGCGCCGCACCAGGTGCTCGCCTGGGAGGGCCTGGCCCGGTACGGCTACCGCGAGGCCGCCGAGCGCCTGGCCTCCCGCTGGCTCCGCATGATGACCGTCCTGGCCCGCGACTTCAACGGCACCGTCACCGAGAAATACGACGTCGTCCGGCAGACGCACGACGCCTTCGTCGAGTACGGCAATGTCGGCGCCGAGTTCGACTACATCACGAAGGAAGGCTTCGGCTGGACCAACGCCGCGTACCAGGTGGGCCTGACGTTTCTCTCGGAGGCGGCGCGGAAACGGCTGGAGGAGGAGACGGATTTTCGATGAGCCGGGCCGACGGCTACT
Organism: Rhodothermales bacterium; assembly: GCA_041565995.1. GTDB lineage: Bacteria > Bacteroidota > Rhodothermia > Rhodothermales > JBFGTT01 > JBFGTT01. Next base: position 346 of record JBFGTT010000621.1, on the reverse strand, counting down.
CCCGGCCTTGCTTGGTGACGATGAGGATGACGCCGTTGGCGCCGCGCGCGCCGTAGATGGCCGTGGCCGAGGCGTCCTTGAGCACCGAAATGGACTTGATGTCGTGCGGGTTGATGAACGAGAGCGTGCCGCCCGGATCGGCCTGCACGGGGAAGCCGTCGACCACGTAGAGCGGGTCGGCGCTGCCGTAGAACGAGCGCGCGCCCCGGATGCGCACCGTGATGCCGCCGCCGGGCGACTCGCTGACGACGACGCCGGCCACGCGGCCCCTGAGCAGGTCGGACACCGTGGCGGCAGGCCGCTCCTTCCGGGCCTTGTCGGCGTCTATCGTCGCGACGGAGCCGGT
>JBFGTT010000620.1:0-2563 GCA_041565995.1 Rhodothermales bacterium | reverse complement strand
GCGCCGGGCCAGGGGATGCTGCGCCGTGCGCTCGATGAACGCCTCGTAGGACTCTTCCCGGCGCCGCGTCAGGCATTCGACGGCCTCGAGGACCGCTTCGGGGAAGCCTTCGCGGCGCAGGCCGTCGAGCGTCCAGCCGGAGTCTTCGACGACGTCGTGCAGCACGGCGGCCATCATCTCGTGGGGGGTCTCCATGCGGAGCATCATGCGCAGCGGGTGGAGGATGTAGGGCGCTCCGGCCTTGTCGCGTTGCCCGCGGTGCGCTTCGACGGCCAGCAGCACGGCCCGCTCCAGCCACCCCGCCTCGTCGAGGCCGATGACGGCTTCGAGGGCGGCCTCTTCGGGCGCGTCTTCGGGCTGAGGCGGCGCCTCGGCGGCCTGCTCCCGGTACCGTTCGGCCAGTTCCGAGTCGCGATCCATCGAGCATGAGAGGCACATCGAGAGGCTCCACTGCTCCGGCGTGGCGGCCACCCACTGGCGGCAGTGCGTGCAGAAATAGTCGCCGATGCGGACCTGCGCGAAGCCGACGCCGGCGCGTTCCTGGACCAGTTGCGCAAACCGTTGCAACTGGATCACCGAGAGGGATTGCTGGGCGGCGTCGGGGCGGGCGTAGCTGCCCAGATCGAACTGCCCGCTCTGCACGTGCAGGACGAACGGCCGGGGGCCGTCGCCGATGATGACGCTGCCAACGACGCGTTCCAACTCCATGCGACTTCGGGTTTGGGAAGGGGTAGGTTAAGCAGCAGCCCGCCGCCGGAGCTTACGCACGCGGCTTGAGACCGACGAAGGACCGGCGAGCGGGCGAGATGTTATGAACCCGCCGGGGCGCGTAAAGATCTGCCGGGCTGCGGGAGCCGCTTCGTCAAGACGGAACGTCAAGCGGCGGCGCTTCGCCTCGTGCCGGGGGTGCGGGCTGCTATTCGTCCCAGTCCGGCAGGTCGCATCCTTCCTGCTGGCGGGTGTCGGCCAGGAAGATGATCTTCCAGCCGGCGGCGGAGCGGAAGAGTTGGATCGAATCGACGCCGCAGTGGCTGAAGGTATCGCCGAGGAAGAAGGCGTAGTTCATCCAGGCCGAGGCCAGGTTGCCGTCGAAGTAGATCTCGACGTCCCAGATGCGTTCGTCCCAGACCTGCGGGTGGGGCCTGCCGACGGCGGCGACGAAGGCGTCGACGGAGCCGTCGCGCATCATCGGTACGCCGTCCTGTTCGCCGACGGTGACCAGGCGGGCCGTCGCGTCGAAGACGGAGCGGACGGCGGTGCTGTCGCCGGCGCGCATGCCGTCGAAGAGGCGGTCAATGACTTCCATCACGGCTTCTTCGGGTGCCTCGGGCGCCTGCGCGCCGGCGGGCGCGGCGGTCGTCAGGAGGGCGAACAGGAGCACCGGGGAGGCGTACAAGCGGGCGCGCATGGGCATACTCCGGAGGATGGTGGAGGAGAGATGGGCTGCGAGCTTTACACGCGAAAGTAGCGACGGCGTTGCGTTAGAAAAAGTGTGGCGTATCTTTACCTCCCGTGGTGGCCCATGCCAGGGAGGGCAAGGCGTGAAACGTGAGGGCGCTTTCTCTGCACAGGGCACCCCCTTCGTCATCGGTATCCTTCCACGCACAACCAACGAGCAACCAGCCATGATCTCAAAGACGAACGCGCCGGCCCGGACGGGCCTGCTTCTGCTCTCGCTCGCCTGCCTCCTCGTGGTGGCGCCGCCGGCCCAGGCGCAGGACCTGCATCCTACGCGCCGGCTCAGCCCCGTCGGCATCGCCAAGACCCAGTTGGGCGACGCCTACGTCAAGGTCACCTACGGGCGGCCCTACGTGCGCAACCGCGGCATCTTCGGCGCCAACAACGACAGCACGACCTACCTGGTGCCCTTCGGCCAGCTCTGGCGTACGGGCGCCAACGAGGCGACGGAGATCACGCTGACCGCGCCGCTGATGGTGGCCGGCAACCGGCTGGAGGCGGGCACCTACGCCGTCTTCACCGAGCCGAACGCTACGGCCTGGACCATCCACTTCAGCCCGCAACTAGGCCTCGACGGGACGGGCCACCTGGACCCGGTCACGGGCGACTTCACCCCGAACGTCTACGATCCGGCGCAGGACGTGCTGGTCGTCACGGTGCCTTCGGGTACGCTGGAGGAGCCGGTGGACCCCTTCACCATTTCGTTCGAACCGGTGGACGGCGGCGCGCACCTGGTGCTGCGCTGGGAAAAGACGGAGGTGCGCGTCCCGCTGGGGCTGGCTTCCTGAGCAGCCGCCATCACGCGGAGGCGGCGCGGTGGTTGAGTTGCGCGAAGAATCCGTCGAGTTTGGCGGGGTCGAGCCGTCCGTCGGTGCGTACGCCGCTGCAGAGGTCTACGCCGAAGGGACGCACCTGCCGGACGGCCTCGGCGACGTTCTCGGCCCGCAGCCCGCCGGCCAGGAACACCGGCACGCCGGCCTGCTCGCAGATGCGACGGCTCAGGCGCCAGTCGTGCGTGCGCCCCGTCCCGCCGAGTTCTTTGACGGCCAGCGCGGGGTTGCCCGAGTCGAGCAGTAGCGCATCGACTTCGGCGGCGGCGGCCAGG
>JBFGTT010000619.1:0-2570 GCA_041565995.1 Rhodothermales bacterium | reverse complement strand
TTCACCCATCATACCCCACCACCATGCGGAATCGTATTGATCAGTCGATCAAGACGATGACGGTAGGCGCAGGCGTGGTCAGCGTCGTCCTGTTCATCATCTTCCGGCTGCTGTAGGCGTCCTTTCGCGCGGCCTTCCGCCGCCTCGCCGACCCACGCGATTAAGCACAGCCGTCATCCCGGTGGCTGTGCTTTTTTCGTTGCCCCTGCCCCCCTTCCACGACCGGGATCTGAGACCCCGGAAATAAGTTCGGTGTGGAGGCCATCGCAAACGGCAATCCCCCCAATCCGCAATCCGCATCCCGCAATCCGCATTCCGCAATGCCTGAACTGATCCTCGTCGGGGACCGCGTGCTGATCGAGCCGGAGGAGGGCGAGCAGCAGACGGAAGCCGGGCTGGTGCTGCCGGCTTCGGTGGCCGAGCGCGAGAAGGTGCGCAGCGGGCGCGTCGTGCGCGTCGGGCCGGGCTACCTGACGCCCAACCCCGACTATTCCGAAGGCGAGCCGTGGACGCAGCCGAAGCAGGCCGTACGCTACCTGCCGCTGCAAGCCAGGCCCGGCGACTTCGCCTTTTTCCTGCGCAACGAAGCCCTCGAAGTCACCTACGAACAAAAGAAATACCTCATCGTTCACCACGCCGCCATCCTGGCCCTCGTCCGCCCCGACCCCGAAGACATTCTGGACAAGATCGAGGGGATGTTCGACGAGGAGTGACACGGAATCTGGTAAATCCGTTGTGCATCATGCAGCGTGTGGGAGTATGGGGGGGTTGGGGGTATGGGAGTAAAAAGCTCCCACACGCCCATCCTCCCACACCTCCATACTTTTTACGGTGTACAACGAATCATCCAGATTCCGTATGAGCACCCCCCTTTCACGTTGTGCCCTGTTCGATCGGATGCCGGGCGCGACCGGGCACAACCCGGGTTCCACCAACCCTTGCGTAGTGCCATGCGTAGTGCCGTGCGTAGTTGCCCCACCTCGCCCCGCCGACGGGCCGTCCTGGTCGTCGCGTGCCTGCTCTGGGCCGCCTGCGACGCCGCCGCGCCGGCGCAGGAGCCGCCGGAGGAGCCGCCGCCGGAGCAGCCCCCCGAAGCCGTCTACATCCCCCTGGACCCGGGCCGGGTCTGGGCGTACGAATACGTCAAGCGCACGCGGAGTCACGAACACCTCGGCGGCACCGAAACGCGCGGCAGGCTGACGTGGACCGTCGGATCGACCTTGCCGGCGGCGGACGGGCAGGCCGTGATGATCACCGAAGCCTTCGAAGGAACCCACAAGCGGTTCCGCCCCGACGGCGTGCTCGACGGCGAAGACCCGACCTCGTGGACGAGGAGCCTCTCGGCCCGGCTCAAAGGCCGCGTCTTCGAACTCGCCGCCTACACCGACAGGATGCCCCGGATCCGGTGGGCCTACCCCGTCAACACCCCCGACACGGTCGCCGTGGACACCCTCCTTTTCGCCGGCTTCGGGACGATCACCTCGAAGCGCCTGGCGCTCGTGCGCGGCGTGGGCATCACGGCCTGGTACGGCGGCACGTCGGGACGTTTCGACGACAACGAAACCCTCCGCCTGCTCGACGACCGCTAGCGCGCACCGGCCTGCCAGGCGGCGTGATAGAGCAGCGGGTTGAGCGGCGTGGCCGCCGCCTCGCCGGGCTGGAGGCCGGGCAGGAAGGCGGCCCGGTCGTCGTCGTGCTCGTGGCGTTGCGGCGCGATCAGGCGGATGCCGTCTTCCATGTAGATGACCGTCATGACGGCGCGGGGTGTCCCGGTGGTGTTCGCCCCGGCGCGGTGGAACGTCCAGCCGCTGTGGTAGCTGACCTCGCCCAGCGCGAACGGCGCGACGGCGTAGGCGAAGCCGTCGAGGGCCTTTCGGAGCGTGGCCTCGCTGGCGTCGCTGATGGCGAGGTCGCGCCCGTGCCCGAAGCGGTGGCTGCCGACGCTGAAGGCCAGCGGCCCCATCTCCAGGGGCACGGCCTGCAAGGGGATCCAGACGGTGCAGGTGTTGGGGGTGCTGAGGGGCCAGTAGTACTGGTCGGCGTGCCAGGGGGTAACGCCGCCGCCCGGCTCTTTGTAGAGGGCCTGGTCGTGATAGAGGCGGACGCCGCGCACGCCCATCAGTTCGGCGGCCAGGCGGGCCAGGCGCGCGCTGAAGACGAAGCGGCGCACGGCGTCGTTGAAGCGCCAGAGGTTGACGATCTGGATGAACGCCTGCTCGTAGGTCGTCCGCTCGGCCATCGGCCGCGCGCGCAGCGGGTTGCGCGCCGTCACCTCGGCGGTGATGAGCGGCCCGTAGTGCCGCAGCACCTCCGGCGAGAGCACGTCTTTGAGCTTCACGAACCCCTGCTCGCGGAAGGCTTCGACGTGCGCCGGGGCGAGCCGGTAGGGCGTGTCGAGCAGGGTGAAGGGATCCGGCTGCATGACGTCGAGGGCTGATGCTTCGGCAGGGCGCGGCTGCCCGCCGGCGCACAGGGATAGCTGGCTCAGCCCTCTCCCCCTGCACCACCGCCCTTGCCTTTGGGGCGTCTGCGGCGGCCGCCCCGGCGGCGGGACTTATTGCGGCGTTTCC
>JBFGTT010000618.1:0-2583 GCA_041565995.1 Rhodothermales bacterium | reverse complement strand
CATCGAGCGGGCGGGAGCGGCCTGCCTCGGTGCGCCGTCCGTCCTGCATCACCAGGTCGAGCAGCGGTTGGCCGGCGAGCGCCTCGTCGTGCAGGGCCAGCACGTCGCGCGCGGCCTTGCCGGCTTCCTCGATGCGGAAGATCTGCTTGCGGCACGGGAGCGTCGCCTTTTGCGCCGAGAGCTTCATCCGGCCCTCGCCGGCGTAGGCCACCAGCTTGTAGACGCTGTCGAGGTAGGGCCGGTCGGCGATGGTACCCAGGCGGGTGCCCACGCCGAAGCCGTCGATGGGAGCGCCGGCTTCGAGCAGGGCGGCGATGCGGTGCTCGTCGAGGCTGCTGCTGGCGAAGATGCGGACGTGGCCCAGGCCGCCCTCGTCGAGGAGGCGGCGGGCCTGCCGGGCGAGGGCGGCCAGGTCGCCCGAATCGAGCCGGACGGCGCCCACCCGGAAGGCATCGCCCCGTTCACGCGCCAGGCGCACCACCCTGCGCACGCCGCCGAGCGTGTCGTAGGTATCGACCAGGAGCGTCGTGCCCGGATAGAGACGGGCGAAGGCGCCGAATGCGTCGGCTTCGTCGGCGTGCGCCTCGACGTAGCTGTGCGCCATGGTGCCGGTGACCGGGAGGCCGTAGCGCTGCCCGGCCAGCACGTTCGAGGTGGAATGGACGCCGGCGACGTAGCAGGCGCGGGCGGCCTTGAGCGCGGCGTCGGCGGCGTGCATCCGGCGCATGCCGAAGTCGGCCACGGCGCGGCCCCGCGCCGCGCGCACCACGCGGTGGGCCTTCGTGGCGAGGTTCGTCTGGAAGGTGATCTGGTTGAGCAGGAACGTCTCGACGAGTTGCGCCTGCCCGATGGGCGCCACCACTTCGAGGAGCGGCTCACCGGCAAAGACGGGCGTTCCCTCGGCGACGGCGCGCACGGAGCCGGTGAAGCGGAGGGCGGCCAGGTACTCCAGAAAATCGGGCTGGAAGAGGCCCAGCGTGTCCAGGTAGGCGAGCGCTTCGGGGCCGAAGCGGAACGTTTCGAGGAAGTGCAGGACGGTCTCCAGGCCGCAGGCGACGAGGTAGTTACGCCCGCGCAGCCGCCGCACGAACAGGTCGAAGACGGCCTCGCCCTCCATGCCCTCGGCGAAGTACGCCTGGAGCATGGTAAGCTGGTAGAGGTCGGTGAAGAGCGCGGCGTTGCCGTCATCGACCCAGTCGGTAGCGGAAGTCATTGGCCGAGCCTGGTTGGGATGGAGCGCGACGCCCTGCCGCAACGACCGCCCTGCACCCTCAAACCGCAGCCGCGCGGTCAGTTGAGCCGGGGATCGTCGGGGAAGTTAGCCAGGAGGGCGTACTGGCCGCCCATGCGCCGCAGCACGGTGCGCCAGAGGGCGCCCGGGGGATCGGCAAAGATGAGCACCTCGTCGGCGCGAGCCAGGAACCAGCCGTCCAGGGCGATCTCCTCGTCGAGCTGGCCGGGCGACCAGCCGGCGTAGCCGAGGAAGAAGCGGAGGTCCAGCGGGGTGGCGTAGTGGGTCTGAACGAGCGTCTTGACGGCCTCGAAGTCTCCGCCCCAGTGCACGCCGTCGAAGACGGCGATAGAGTCGGTGACGAGGTCGCCGTGGCGATGCAGGAAGTGGAGGGTGTCTTGCTGGACGGGACCGCCGAGCGAGACCTGGTCGTCGCCGCCGAGGTCGTCGAGCACGTCGCTGAGCTTGAGCGCGAGGGGGCGGTTGAGGATCAGCCCGAAGCTTCCGTCCGGGCCGTGCTCGCACAGCAGCACGACGCTTCGCCGGAAGTTGGGATCGAGCATCATCGGAGGCGCGATGAGCAAGACGCCGGGCGCCGGGGCGATCTCCGCATCAGCCATGCGCGTCGAAGGATGAATCGCGAGGGAAAAGGGGACTTTTCAGACGACGTACGAACGACGAGGGACGAACGACGCCCTTTTGCCGGCAAAAGCGGTCGTCTATCGTCCGTAGTCCATCGTCTGGACGTCGCGGCTTACAGGCAACGCAAAAGGCTACAGGCAATCAACCATTCTTCCGGCTGCGGGGCAAGTCGCTTGCGCTTTTTTCACGTTCCATCCACGCGGCGGGGCTACGGGCGGCCTTCCTCGCCGTCGCGCAACAGCGCGCGTAGGGCGCCGCACCACCAGTCGGCGTCGCGCGTGATAGCGGTGACGGTGACGCCGTTGAAGTGCGGCACGAGCGTCAGCAACAGCGGCGGCACCTCGTCCCAGCGCCCGGCGCGGATGAGCCGTTCGAGGCCGGCGGCGGCGGTGCGCGCCCAGCGCCAGGTTTCGCGGAGGGCTTCGGCCTTTTTCCAGTAAGTGCGTTCGTCCCAGGCGTGGGCGCTCTCGTCGATGGTCCGGTAGATGTCCCGGAGGTTGAAGACGAAGAAGGCCGTCATGTCGCGGGCTTCTTCGTCGAAGGCCGGGCGCTGGGCCAGCAGGCGCAGCACCTCGGCGCACGAGCGCATGTGGGCGTGCCGCCGCTTGGCCGGCGTCTCTCCCGTTCGAATCAAACGTCCCATTTTTTTTCTGTCAACCGTCATCGGTCATCAGTCATCGGTCATCAGTCATCGGTCATCAGTCATCGGT
>JBFGTT010000617.1:0-2586 GCA_041565995.1 Rhodothermales bacterium | reverse complement strand
GTACGCCGGCGCCGGCTCGCTGGTGATGAGCGACGGCATCACCCTGCACGGCAACATGCCGCTCAAGAACGTCGTCAACAACAAGGCGCTCAAGTACCGGTTCCTCGTCGGCCCCTGGGCCTGGCCGGGCGCGGAGGATCCCGCCGTGATGCCTTCGGTCCCGCCCGCCGACGCCGCCCTGACGCCGGTGACGTCCATCAACCCCTCGAAAGTCGGGTACCTCTACTACACCGACGCCAACGGCGATCCGCGTTCGGCGCCGGTCGTCGTCACCACGAGCGATCTCGACGGCGACGGGTGCATCCAACTCCTGGGCCACACGGTGACGGTAGACATGCACGACGGCACCACGGCCAACGTCGCCGTGACCGAGCACAACTTCGTCGGCGCGTACGTGCTGATGAACATGAACTCGCTGGCCGTCACGCCGCCGCCCTACGACGTGGTGCAGGATCTCGGTAAGCCGGCGGCGGGTACCCCCGTGCCGGCGGCGCAGCGCGCGCCGATCCGCCGTTTCAAGCTGCGCTTCCAGGTCTTCGACTTCGACCAGGCGGTCAACAACACGACCAACAACAAGACGCTCAACGCGCTGGTCATCGACAACTCGCCGGCCAGGTACGCGCTGCACCTGGCGCAGTTGGAGGCCAACCTGTGCAATCCCATCACCGGCCAGGTGCACATCCGCTACACCATCGACCATCCGCACCTGAGCTTCTTCAACGTGAAGATAAGCAGCAACGCCGGCGTGGTGCACAACGCGCCGCCGCTGCCCAACGGAAGCTTCGGCGGCAACTTCTTCTTCCGGGGCGGCCAGAGCGGCCCGGCGGGCTTCGCCGTCAACGTCGCGGGGGATCCGAAGTGTGCCTATGCGGTGACGTTGAGCTGGCAGACCCGGCACTATCACGGCGGCCGGGGCGGCGCGCGGAGCGTGCAACTGCTCTACTGCAAGTAAGCCGGCAGCGCGGGCTGCTGCGCACGCCGGGTGAAGAGCCTGGCAAAGAAGCGAGGCGTGCCCATCGGTGCGCCTCGCTTCTTTATATTGGAAGGACGATGGCGGGATGAAGGCAGCGAAAACCCAACGAGAAGCCATGGAAACCACCTCGACGATCATCAAGGCCCCCACCGGCGCGACGTTGCAGTGCCGGGGATGGCACCAGGAAGCCGCCCTGCGCATGCTCATGAACAACCTCGACCCCGACGTGGCCGAGAAGCCCTCCGAGCTGATCGTCTACGGCGGCACAGGCAAGGCGGCTCGCAACTGGGCCTGCTACCACAAGATCGTCGAGACGCTCCGGCGACTCAAGGACGACGAGACGCTGCTCGTGCAGAGCGGCAAGCCCGTGGGCGTCTTCCGCACGACCGAGTGGGCGCCGCGCGTCTTGATTGCCAACGCCCACCTCGTTCCTCGCTGGGGCACCTGGGACGAGTTCCGCCGCCTCGAAGCCCTGGGCCTGACGATGTACGGCCAGATGACCGCCGGATCGTGGATCTACATCGGCACGCAGGGCATCTTGCAGGGCACCTACGAGACCTTCGCCGCGTGCGCCCGGCAGCACTTCGGCGGCTCGCTCGCCGGGCGGCTCGTCGTCACCGCCGGCCTCGGCGGTATGGGCGGGGCGCAGCCGCTGGCGGCCACCATGAACGGCGGCGCCATGCTGGCCGTCGAAGTCGATCCCCATCGCATCCAACGCCGCGTCGAGACCGGCTACTGCGACCGCATGTGCGACGACCTCGACGAGGCGCTCGACCTGGTCCTGGCGGCCAAAGCGCGCAAGGAGGCGCTCTCGGTGGGGCTGCTGGGCAACGTCGCCGAGGTGCTGCCGGCGCTCGTCCGCCGCGACGTGGTGCCCGACGTGCTGACCGACCAGACCTCGGCGCACGACCTGCGCGAGGGCTACCTCCCCGCCGGCCTCTCGCTCGACGAAGCTGCCGCCCTGCGCCAGCGCGACCCCGCCGCCTACGAAGAAGCCGTCCTCGATTCGATGCAGGTGCACGTGCAGGCCCTGCTCAACCTGCGCAAGCGCGGCGCCGTCACGTTCGACTACGGCAACAACCTGCGCGGGCAGGTGGCCGACCACCGGGGCATGACCGAGGCCTTCGAGATCCCCGGCTTCGTGCCGGCTTTCATCCGCCCGCTCTTCTGCCGAGGCTCCGGCCCCTTCCGCTGGGCCGCGCTCTCGGGCAACCCGGCCGACATCGCCGCCACCGACGCCGCCGTTCTGGAGACCTTCCCCGAAAAAGAAAGCCTGGCCCGCTGGATCCGCACCGCGCGCGAGAAGGTGCACTTCCAGGGCCTGCCCGCGCGCATCTGCTGGCTCGAATACGGCGAGCGCGCCGAGATGGGCCGGCGGTTCAACTGGCTCGTCAAGCACGGCAAGGTCGAAGCGCCGCTGGTCATCGGGCGCGACCACCTCGACGCCGGCAGCGTCGCCTCGCCCAACCGCGAGACCGAGGGCATGGCCGACGGCTCCGACGCCATCGCCGACTGGCCGCTCCTCAACGCGCTGCTCAACACCGCCTGCGGTGCCTCGTGGGTGAGCCTGCACCACGGCGGCGGCGTCGGCATCGGCTACTCGATCCACGCCG
>JBFGTT010000616.1:0-2592 GCA_041565995.1 Rhodothermales bacterium | reverse complement strand
GGGCGCGTCGTCGAAGAAGAAGTCGGCGGGGAAGACGTCGCCGGGGTCGGAGATGCGGAAGACGCCGCCGTTGTAGGCGTCCTCGTCGTTGTCGAAGCCACGAGGAAAGAGCGACTGCTGGCGTCCGATGCTCTCGAAGTCGATTTCGAGTTTGTTTTCGAGGTCGTTGTTTTCGATGCGGATGTAGATGTACTCCTGGTCGCCGGCGTGGAAGGTGTAGGTGCCTGGCTCGCCCTCGCGGCCCGGCAGCGGCTCCGGCGTGAGGAATTCCAGGTCCAGCCGGGGCGTGTCGCCGGAGGGGTCGGCGGGGGACGGCTCGATCAGGCAGATCTGGACGTCGCCTGCGCCGGTGAGCATGCCTCCACCGATGCCCGCGCCGAAGTTCACGTCGTAGGTGCCCATGACGGTGCAGACGCTTGGCAGAATGCCGCCGGGCATCGTGACGTTGACGGTGGTGCCGCCGGGCGGCTGCGCGCCGGGTGCGCCCGGCGTAGGCTGGGGAAACGTCTGCGGACCCACCGGAAACATGGCCCCGGTGATGTCGGTGCAGGCGAGTTGGAGGGTCAGGCTCGCGGAGATCGGCTGTGCGCAGCCGGGCGTTACGTTATCCCAGGTCACAAACGGAAACATGCCGATGGGCACCGGGAAGGTGCCAGGACCCGGTGGGATCACGAAAACGCCGGGGGCTGTCTTGGCCAGGAAGATGCTCTGAGGACACTGAGGCGGTTGTGGGCTGGGCTGGCAGGCAATCACGATGGCGATGGCAGCCAGCACCATCGCCAGACTGGCCGTGATGATCAGGAGTAACTTCTTCATAGCAACCTCTCTGTGTTGTGCCTGGGGGAAGAGCAGCCAGGTAGCGGCATGGCATCTATCCGGGAGCCGCACAGAGGGGTTCGAGTATGGCGCTCCCGCTTCAGCGCCGGGGGGTCGGGGCTTCGCGGCCTCGGATCCAGCGCGAACGTCAACCGGATGGTAATGCGCAGTCGGGATCGATTTTGGAACATCTCCGGCGCGAGCCGGGTCGGTCAGGCGCCTGTTCCATCGCAGCCCGTGGGCGGCTAAATCCTTGAATCTTCTGGGGCCGCGCCACTCAGTTCGCGAATCCCTGCCGCTTTCTTTGTCGCCATCACGAAGCTGAGTCGCGCCGACTGGATTTGCCACGCGCGCTTTTAAACCTACGCTTGCCGCGCCTCAAATGCAAAACAGGGGCGAAAAACCGCGCGCCCGCCGGAAGAGGCCGCCTGGCTGCAAGGCGCGGCCCCACGTCCCGATTTTCCGTGTGCTTAGCCCCGGCCGGCTGTGGCGCGGATCGCCTCCGGCTCGTAGACCTGCACGCCGCCCGGCTGCGCTTCGGCCAGCGAGACCATCGCGGCGGCGACGGCACGGGCCTCCGTCGGGCGGAACTTGCTCAGCGGACCGCGCAGCACGAACGACACTGCGTGCAGCACCGCCTCGGCGATGCGCTCGCCCCTGCGTGGCACGGCGCGCTCGCCCGTCAGCAGCGAGGGGCGCATCACGTAGACGCCGTAGAAGGGCAGTGCGCAGACGGCGGCTTCGGCCTCGCCTTTGACGCGGTTGTAGAAGATCGGCGAGCCGGCGTCGGCGCCGAGGGCCGAGACAAGCAGGTATTGCCGGGCGCCGCCGGCCAGCGCAAGCCGCGCCGCCTCGACGGGATAGGCGAAATCGACGCGGCGGAAGGCGTCTTTCGAGCCGGCTTGCTTCATCGTGGTGCCGAGGCAGCAGAACACGTCCTGCGCCTCGAAGAGGGCGGCGTACTCGCCCAGGCGGTCGAAGTCTACGACGTGATGGGTGAGCCGGGGATGCTGCCGCGCCGACGGTCGCCGCCCGAGCGTGACGACGGCGCGGTAGGCGTCGGCGGCCAGCAGCAAGTCCAGGCAGTGTCCGCCGACGAGGCCGGTGGCGCCGAGCAGCAGCGCGGTGCGGGTTTCCGAGGTCATGTGATCCTGGTCAGGGAGGGGCGGGGGGCACGTCCTCGGCGGCGAGGGCCTCGCGCACGGCGGCCTCGACGCGCTGCATGTGCCGGCGGAGCGAGTCGTAGCCGAGGCGGCGGCGGGCTTCGCGCCAGGGCATCCAGGCCACGGCTTCGATGCCTTCGCGGGCCTCCGGGCGGAAGCGCGTGGCGGGCGTCTGCATCAGGAACCAGTGCGTCGTCTTGACGCGGTAGCGGCCCTGCTCGACGTAGTCGTGCGTCGTGGTGCCGAGGTCGTGCAGCAGGCGCAACGCTTCGATGCCGAGTTCTTCGCGGACCTCGCGCAGGGCGCAGGCTTCGAGGGTTTCGCCGGCGTCGAGCTTGCCTTTGGGCAGGTCCCAGACGCCGCGCCGGAAGATGAGCAGCACTTCCGGCTCGCCGCGACCCGCGCGCGCGACGTAGCCGCCGGCGGCGGTGACGGGCTGCGGCGGCCGGTACGGAGCGAGGTTGCGGAAGGCCCGGGACGGCACGGCGGCGCGCACCTGCACGGCTCCGGCGGCCTCGTCGTCTCGGAGGGCGGCCTGCGGCAGCGCCCCGGCGTCGAGGACCAGGAGGCGGCCTTCGCAGGCGCGCTGCGCGGCGGCCAGCGAGGTCCACAG
>JBFGTT010000615.1:0-2594 GCA_041565995.1 Rhodothermales bacterium | reverse complement strand
GGCGGAGGGCCTCGAGGCGGGGATGCGCTTTGGCGGGCCGGCGCTCTTTTGCGTCTATACGGGCTCCGCCGCGCACGCGCCGCGTCTGCACCCGTACCTGCGCGCGGCCGTCGCCCTCGACGCACGGGCACTGCCCGCCTTCACCTACGATCCCGAAAAAGGATCGGACTGGGCCGCCCGCTTCCGCATCGACGCCAACCCGCAGCACGAACGGCCCTGGCCCGTGAGCGAGCTTCCCTGCGAGGGAGCCGACGGGCGCCAGGCTACCCACTCGGCGCCCTTCACCCTGGCCGATTTCCTGGCCTGCGACACCCGGTTCGCCCGCCACTTCCTGTGGTTGCCCCGAAAAAAATGGACGCCCAACATGCTGCCCCTGGCCGACTTCCTGCGCCGGGAGGCGACGGAGGACGCCGACGCCATCCCCTACCTCTGGATGGCGGGGGACGACGGCACGCGCTACCGGGTCGTCGTCACGCAAGACGTGGCGGCGGCCACGCGGCGCGCGGCGGATCAGTGGCGCAGCCTGCAAGAGTTGGGCGGCGTCGATAACTCCCACGCGCGGCGGTTGCTGGACCAGGAAAAGGGCCACCTGGAGGAAGAGCGGCTGCGGGCGCTCGAAGCCGCCGAAAAGAAGTACCAGGCCGAGCTGGACCGGACGACGGGCGAGCTGGCGCAAGAAATCGTCTCCAACATTGCCGCCGCGCTGTTGAACCAGCCCGTCGCCGGCCCGCCGGTTGCCGCGCTGCCGCCGCCTATGAGTGTCGCCGTGGCGCCGCCGCCGGCCCCGAAGGAGAAAGCTGCGCAGGCCGAGGCCGCCGAAGCCCCGGACGAAGCCGCAGACGAGGCGCCGCTATCCCTCGACGAGGCGTACATCGAGACGCTGCGCTGCACCACGTGCAACGAGTGCACCGCCATCAACCCGCGCCTGTTCGCCTACGACGAGAACCAGCAGGCGTACATCAAAGACCTCACCGCGGGCACGTACCGGGAGATGGTGACGGCCGCCGAGAAGTGCCCCGTGCGCATCATCCATCCCGGCAAGCCCCTCAATCCGGACGAGCCGGGTCTCGACGAACTCCTCAAGCGCGCCGAACCCTTTTTGTGAACCGCGATGGACCTGCTGACCGCCATCGGATTTCTGGCCGGGTTGTGCGTAGCCCTGGCGATCCTGCTGGCCTTCGCCCACCGGAGGCTGAAGGTGGACGAAGACCCGCGCATCGAGGAGGTGACGGACATGCTGCCGGGCGCCAACTGCGGCGCCTGCGGGCTGCCGGGCTGCCGGGCCTTCGCCGAGCAGGTGGTCAAAGGCGAGATCCTGCCCGGCCAGTGTCCGGTAGGCGGGCCGGAGACGGCGCGTTTCATCGCGACTTTCCTGGGTATCGAAGTCGGGCAGATGGAGAAGAAGGTGGCCCGGCTGCTGTGCGCGGGCGGAGACGACGTGGCCCTCCAGGTGGGCGAGTACGCGGGCTACGCGTCGTGCCGAGCCGCCTCCACCATCGCCGGGGGGTTCAAGGGGTGCACGTACGGCTGCCTGGGGCTGGGCGATTGCGAGGTCGCCTGCACGTTCGAGGCCATCAAGATGGCGCCCAACGGGCTGCCGGTGGTCGACCTGGAGGCGTGTACGGCCTGCGGAGATTGCGTCCGCGCCTGCCCCAAGGGGCTTTTCGAGGTCGTGCCGGTGAGTCATCGCCTGGTGGTCCAGTGCCGGTCGATCCTGGAAGGCGAGGCGGCGCTGGCGCGGTGCAAGGTGGCCTGCACCGGCTGCGGCCTGTGCGCCGCCGACGCGCCGGAGGGCCTGATCACCATGGCGCACAACCTGCCCGTCATTCACGAAGAGGCGATCCACCTGCAGACGCCGCTAGCCACGCTACGATGCCCCACCGGGGCCATCGTTTGGCTCGAAGGCCAGCAGTTCGACGAGCTTTACGCAACGATGCAGGCGGGAGAGGAGCAAACGAGGAAGGACCGTGCTATTCAGGAGACCATCCAAGCACGCGGCTGACGAGGTGGCCTTTCCAGGCGTCCCAGAAGCCGTAGACGGCGTTACCGCCAGCCTGGAGGTGACGCGCCGGGCCTGCGAGGCGGCGGCAGGGATCGATCCGTTCCCCGACCCGACCTGGCCTGCGGGCGCCGGGCACGCGTCGGCCTGCGCGCTTCGCCAGGTGGAAAGCCCGCAGGCGCTGGCGGGCCTGGTGGCAGGGTGGGCCGCCGCCGGGATGCGCGCTTCCGCCCATACGCGCGGCCGTACGTTGGCCGAGATGCGCGAAGCGCTGGCAGAGGCGGCGGGGCAGCGCCTGCCCTGCGTCGTCCTGCATACCTGCGAGGCCGCCCGGCGGCCGAGCGCCGACTGGCAGGGCGACCACGACGCCTGCTTCGCCGTCGCCGACACCGGCCTCTTCGTGCTCTTCGCCCGCAACGTGCAGGAGACCGCCGACCTGGCGCTCATCGCGCACCGCCTCGCCGAGTCGTCGCTCAACCCCGGCCTGTGCGCGCAGGACGGCCTTCGCACCGGCCATTCGGTGCAGATCGCGCGCCTGCCGGAGCCTGCGCTGATCGCGGCCTACCTCGGCACGCCCGCCGACCTGATCGAGAGC
>JBFGTT010000614.1:0-2602 GCA_041565995.1 Rhodothermales bacterium | reverse complement strand
GAGGGGTCGGCGGCGCAGGCGCGCGGCGAGGTCGTCGGCGATCTGGCGGGGCGCCCGCCGCAGGTGACGGGCCAGGCGCAGCGCCGTGTGGGTGGCCAGGTCGCCGTGCTCGGGGTTGGCGGGTGTCTCGAACTCCACCTCGAAGTCGCCGGGGACGCCGTCCATCGTGGCGAGGATCGCTTGCAGCTCTTGTTCGAGGTAGTCTTTCATCCGGGGATGGCCGGGGCTGGTGCGTTCTCAAAAAAAATCCCTGACGGGGCCATCAGGGAGGCGTCGGGCGCGGCATCAATCTACGAAAAACGCCCCTGTGAAATTGCGAAGGCCGGGCGCGGGTTTCCGAACGCTCGCTGCACCCGGAGCCGTAGGTTATTGAGTTTCTTTTTCCTATCTTGTCGGAAGCTTGGCCGCTATGGTTTAGCCAGCCTCAAAGTATAGTTCGGCAGGCGTGCCTATATCCTTCCGCCCGAGCAGGCCACCCGTCTTTCGTTTGCATGTAGGCGTTGTGGGGCTGGCTGACGTGGTCTGCTCGTCCCCTAATAACTAAAAGACCGGAGTGTGTACGATGAAGATTTCTGCTGGTACCATTGCCCTGATCCTCGCCGTGCTCGCCGCTATCATCCTGCTCGTGATTCAGCAATCCCAGGCCCGTGAGTTGCGCAGAGCCAGGCAAAACATGGCCGCCCTCCAGGACTCGGCCCGCATCGTGACCACGAAGAACGGCGAGCTGGAGACCGCGCGGCTGGCGTTGATCGGCGACAAGTCCACCCTGGAGCAGCTCAACAAAGACCTCGCCGAAGAACTGAAGAAGGAGAAGGGCAAGGTGAAGTTTATCGAACGGATCAAGACCGTCATCCAGCACGACACGCTGGAAGTAGCTACCCAGGTGACGGTGTTTCCGGACAGCACGTACCGGCTGGCCTGGAAGCACGAGGATGCACCGCGCGGGGGCATGCGTAAGCTCGCGGGCAACACCACCTTCCGCTTCGCGAACAAGGCAATTGCAGACCCCAGGACGCAAATCACGCAGGATGAGTTGAGCCTGACGCTTATCACCGGCCTGCGCGAGCGCGAAGAAGACAAGCTGCTGGAGATCTTCGTCCGGACGGACTATCCTGGCGTGAGCTTCCCCGACATCCAGGGCGCGGTCGTCGATCCTAAAATGTTCGACGCCGGACGCGGCAGCAAATGGTCCATCGGGCCGGTGTTTTCTTTGGGTTTGAACCAGGAGTTGAAGCTGGGCGGCCACCTGGGCGTCGGCCTCCAGTACAGCCTGCTCTCGTTCTAGCCGGCGCGTCCGGCGAAAGCACGCAGCCGGAACGCTTCGACGTCCACCTGCGGAGCGGCGTCGCAGGCGAGGTCGGCCAGGGCTTCGCCGACGGCGTTGGAGGCTTTGAAGCCGTGGCCCGAACAGGCGCTGGCGAAGGCCGTCTGCGGATGCGCCGGGTGGCGGTCGATGAGGTAGTGCTCGTCGGGCGTGTTGGTGTAGAAGCAGACGGCGGCGCGGGCGAGCGGGCCGTCGGCGTCGGGCAGGAGCCGGCGGAGGACGGCGCGCAGCGCGGCTTCGTCGGCGGCGGTGACGGCGCGCGCCAGGGCGTCGGGGTGATCGACGCGTTGGCCGTGGTGATGCAGCCCCGCCTTGACGCCCTCGCCCAGGTCGGGGAAGCCGTAGAGCAATGCGTCGGGTGCGTATTCCCAGAGGTAGATGGGGCACCGCGCCGGCCCCAGCTGCGCCGCGTGGGCCTTCGGGCGAAACCAGCCGTTGACCTGCCGCTCGACGACCAGGGGCAGGTCGAGGTCGGCCAGCAACGCCTTGATCCAGCCGCCGGCGCAGAGGACGAGGCGTTCGGCGCGGTAGGTGGCGCGAGCGGTGGTCACGCGCACGCCGCCGCCGTCGGGCTGCCAGGCGGTGGCGGGTTCGTCGAGGTGGAGGGCGGCGCCGTGGCGGCGGGCCTGCGCCAGGTGCGCCCGGACGCACGCCTCCGGGTGCAGCAGCCCGGCCTCCCGCTCCCACACGGCCACCTGCCCCTCCGGCACGCGGAAGGCCGGGAAGCGCGCCCGCACCTCGTCGCCCGTGAGCACGTCGTGGACCAGCCCGAAGGCCCCGGCGATCTGCCGCGCGCCCGCGACGACCTCGCCCTCCGGCGGCCCCACGTTCAGCCCGCCGACGAAGCGCACGAGCGTCTGGCCCGAAGCCGCTTCCAACTCCCGCCACAGCGCGTAGGCCCGCTCGATGAGCGGCAGGTAGCGCGCGCCCTCGAAGTAGGCTTTGCGGATGATGCGGCTGCCGCCGTGCGACGAACCCATCGTGTGCGGCGGCGCAAAACGGTCGAGGCCGAGCACGCGCCGCCCGCCGCGCGCCAGATGATACGCCGCCGCGCTACCGACGGCACCCAGTCCCACCACGACGGCGTCGAAGGAAGAGGTCATGCTCGTGCGTGTTCGTTCAGCAGAAAAAGCCCCGGGACGTGGCGCGAGGATCGAAGATAGCGGATCGAAGATCGACAAGCGAAACCGATGCTATCCTGCGCGCTGGAAGGTTTGGTGATTTTGGAAATCGTGAAACGTTTTACGCAACCGTCATCTCACATCAAGCCGCGCGGCG
>JBFGTT010000613.1:0-2606 GCA_041565995.1 Rhodothermales bacterium | reverse complement strand
GGCAGACAACCGACGGCGTTCTTGTCGATTGGTCTAGACTTTACGTTGCCTGCGCCGTACACTATTATGCCTTCGGAATCATGGGCCTCTTTTGAAGGCACCCCTCGCTTCGGTTGCTTCTCGGAACGATCATGCGGTACGTATCGGGTATCTTTACGGTCTTGCTGGTGTGGGGGATCTTTGCCGCCTGCACGCGGGCGCAGGGCGCCGCCTTCGAAGAGGCCGTCATCGAGGTGGGCAACCTGGGTCTCACGGTGACGAACTCGGGGTTCATCGGCAGGGCCAACGTGCGCAACAACCCCACCGGCCCGCCTTCCTTCGAGTATCCGCTGAACTCGGGCGCCGAACACCTCTTCGAGGCCGGCTTCTGGCTTGGCGCTACGCGGAGCGACGGGACGGTGTCGGTGCGCACCGGGGCCGTTACGGCTTCGGCCGGGTACACGCCCGGCGCGCTCGG
Source organism: Rhodothermales bacterium (assembly GCA_041565995.1). Taxonomy (GTDB): domain Bacteria; phylum Bacteroidota; class Rhodothermia; order Rhodothermales; family JBFGTT01; genus JBFGTT01. The sequence continues at coordinate 2,149 of JBFGTT010000613.1, read as the reverse complement.
CTACGAACTGGCACCCCAGGCGCCCTTCACCCGGCGCTCGTCCCTGCTCGAATCCGACGTGTTCACGCGGCGCGCGGTCAGCCACCAGGACCTCATCACCGCCTACGTCGATACCGCCCGCGTGCTGCCCGGCACCTCCATCCCCATGCCGGATCCCCAGGGCCAGCTCGGCGCCGAGATTATCCAGACCAGCTACGCCTGGAATTTCCCCTTCACCGAGTACTTCGCCCTGATCAACTTCGACGTCGTCAACATCAGCGAGGCCGCCTGGAGCGACGTGTACGTGGGGCTTTACCACGACCTGGTCGTGCGCAACGTCAACGCGACGAACGAGTCGGGCAGCGCGTTTTTCAACAAGAACGGCATCGGATTTCTCGACAGCCTCTATGCCTCCTACGCCTTCAACGCCGGCGGCAGCGAGGAGACCATCAACACGTACGGCGCTATCGTCTTCCTGGGGGCCGAGTGGCGGGAGCCGCGCAGCGGGCGGCGACGCTTCTTCCACCCCGACGTAGCGGCCTCTTACGTGCAGGACGGCTACGCGCCGCCGCAGGTCAACCCGCGCTGGTGGATCTTCAGCGGGGGCACGGAGGAACTGGCGCGCCCTGCCGCCGACATCGACAAGTACCGCCGCATGGCGACGCCGTTTCCCGATCCGGCCACCTTCGAGACGCAGGATGCTTTTCTGGAGGCCAAGCGCGCCTGGTACGACCGGCTGCGCACCGACGGGCAGCGCTCGGCGGGCAACTACATCGGCCTGACCCCCATCGGCCCCTTCTCGCGCGTCGAGCCGGGCGACACGCTGACGGTGACCTATGCCTTTGTCGGCGCGCTCAAACCCGAAGAGTTTCAGGGGCCTGCCGGCAAGCCCTTCGACAACGAGGAAAGCCGGTTCTTCCTGCGCAACAACATCCTCTGGGCGCAGCGCACCTATTCGGGCGAGGACAACAACAACAACGGCGCCCTCGACCCCGGCGAAGACGTCAACGGCAACGGCCGGCTGGACCGCTACCTCATCCCCGAACCGCCGGCCTCGCCCCGGGTCCACGTCGAGTCCGAGCGGCGCACCAATGCGCAGACCGGACGCCCGGAGAGCAAGGTGACGCTCTACTGGGATCGCAGCGCCGAGCGATCCGTCGATCCGGTCACGGGCGACCGCGACTTCGAGGGCTACCGCATCTACCGCAGCAACCCCGGCGACGACCGCTCGGGCAACATCCTCGACCGCGCCACGCTCATCGCGCAGTACGACCGGCCCGGCAACCGCACGGGCTTCAACAACGGGTTCGACCAGATCCTGCTGCCCCAACCGGTCACGTTTGCCGGCGACACCACCCAATACTGGTATCGCTTCGACACGGGCGACCTGCTGGCCGGCTGGCAGTACCTCTTCACCGTCACCGCCTTCGACACCGGCGACCCCGACGCCGGGCTGGACTCGTTCGAGTCGTCGCGCACGTCGAACGCCGTCCGTATCTTTCCCGGCACGCCTGCCGCCACAGACGACGAGCTGAAGGTGGGCGTCTATCCCAACCCGTACCGCGTGCAGGCGGCCTGGGACGGCGGCACCAACCGCACGCGCAAGCTGAACTTCTACAACCTGCCCGCCCGTGCCCAGATCCGCATTTACACCCTCGCCGGGGAGGTCGTCGCCACGCTCGATCACGAGGCTGAGAGCTACACCGGCGACATCCGCTGGTACGACAACTTCAGCGCCGAGAACCGCCGCCAGCCCGGCGGCGAGCATTCCTGGGACCTGCTCTCGGATAACAGCCTGAACCTGGCAAGCGGCCTCTACCTGTTCACCGTCAAAAACCTGGAGTCGGGAAAGATCCAGCAAGGCAAATTCGTCATCATCAAATAGAACCCTTTCGGTCTCCTCGGAACCGAAGCCCTCCCCCATAGCGATACCACGACCACCCAACCACTCAAACCTGGCAACCCCATGAAACGACACGCTACCATGCTCCTCGGCCTGCTGCTAGCTCTCTCGATAGCTGGCCAGGCGCAGGCGCAGGACCCTCAGGACGTCACCGTGCGGCAGATCAACGAGTATCCGCAGGCGACCATCGACGAATTGGACGCCGCCGGCGCGGGGGTAGACCCCGGACGCCTGGCCGAACTGATGGTGCCGACGCTGGCCAACCAG
>JBFGTT010000612.1:0-2611 GCA_041565995.1 Rhodothermales bacterium | reverse complement strand
GCCATCACGCCCCGGACGAAGGCGCTGGTCATCAACACGCCCAACAACCCCAGCGGCAAGGTCTGGTCGCGCGAAGAACTCGAACGGGTGCTGGCGCTGATGCAGCGGCACGACCTCTGGGCCATCACCGACGAAATCTACGAATACATGCTCTACGACGGGCGCCGGCACGTCTCGCTGGCGGCGCTGCCCGGCGCCTACGCGCGCACCGTCACGCTTTCGGGCTTCTCGAAGACGTACAACATGACCGGCTGGCGCCTGGGGTACGCCGTGGCTCCCCCGCCCGTCATCGACAAGATGGGCCTGCTCAACGACCTGTTCTACATCTGCGCGCCGGCCCCCTTGCAGCACGGCGTGGCCGAAGCCTTCGCCATGGCCGAGTCGTATTTCACCCAGATGCAACACGACTACGACGCCAAGCGCCGCCTGATGTGCGAGACGCTCGAAGCGATCGGCTTTGCGGTGCCGTGGCCGCAGGGCGCCTACTACGTGCTCGCCAGCTTCGAGGCACTCTCCAGGCAACGCTCCGGCTTCGACGACGCCGGCGCCGCGTGCGAGACGCTCGTGCGCGAGGCGGGCGTGGCGACCGTGCCCGGCCACTCGTTCTTCGAGACGCCCGAACGCGGTCGCTACTTCCTGCGCTTCTGCTTTGCCAAAGAGATGCCCGTGCTCGAACGCGCCTGCCGCCAACTCGTCGAGGCTTTCGGAGACGCCGGGTAAGGCGTTTCATCCTGAGAAATCGTCGCAGGATGAGTACCGCGTGTGGAGGGGGCAGCCGCGCCCCCGGTTCAGGCGGGCAGTTCGACATAGAAGGTTGCGCCGTGCCCGAAGGTGCTCTCCACCCAGAGCCTGCCCCCGTGCCCCTCGACGATGCGACGCGAGATGGCCAGACCCAGCCCCGTCGAAGGCTCGCCGGCGGTACCCTGGACGCTCGTCGTCTGGAAGGGTTCGAAGAGGTGATCGCGTTCGTCGGGCGGGATGCCGGGACCCTGATCGGCCACGGCCAGCCGCGCCGCCGTGCCGGGGCGTTCGACGCGGACCGTCACGTCGGTGTGAGCGGGGGAGAACTTGACGGCGTTGGAGAGCAGGTTGCCCACGACCTGTTCTAGCTTGGGCGCGTCGGCCAGCAAGGGCAGGCGCGGCACGGCGGCCTCGAGGCGCAGGGCGATGTTTTTCTCCTGAGCCAGCAGTCGATGCACCGCCACGCAGCGTTCGGCCAGCGCCACCAGGTCCGTCTCCTGGTGATGGAGTTCCAGGCGGCCCGCTTCGATCTTCGAGACGGTGAGCAGGTCTTCGATGAGTTGAAGCATGAAGCCGCTGCTGTCGTAGATGGTGCCGAGCATCCGGTCGCGTTCGGCTTCCGAGAGGTTTTCGTTGCGGCGCAGGAAGTCGCTGTAGAAGCGGATGGCGCTGAGCGGGTTGCGCAGTTCGTGGGCGGCCATGCCCAGGAAGTAATTCTTCTGCGCGTTGAGGCGTTCGAGTTCGGCGTTTTGCCGGAAGAGTTCGCGCTGCGCGGCGGTCAGTTCGTTGTTGAGGCGGCTGAGTTCGTTGTAGAGCGTGTCGGCCCTGGCGCCGCCGGGATCGAGGCGTTCGGCGCGTTCGCGGGCCACGGCCCGCAGCAGCGCCACGGCGTCGCCCTGCGTCTTGAGCAGCGCCTGGTAGAAGCGCCGCGCCGACTCGTGGGGCGTCGTGGCGCCGACGACGAGCACGTCCGGGCCGAGGCGCGCGGCGTTGCAGTAGAGCAGCGTTGGCCGGCCCTCGAAGGGCACGTTCAGCTCCCAGTCGAAGGCGACGCCCGCTTCGGCCAGCGTCGCCAGCAGCCGCTGCGCCTTGTGTGCGCTGGCGCCATCGACCACCTCGGCCAGCGAGGCGCCGGGCCGCGCGCGATCCGCCTGCCGAAAGTCGTCGTCGAGGGCTGCCAGGAGCGTGCCTTGCGCGTCGCAGCGCCACGCCAGGCCGACGGCGGGTTCGCCCTTCATCCGCGCTCCTCCGAGTGGCCCGCCACCAGCTCGTTGGCCACGCGCACGGCCTCCCTGGCGTCGCGCGCGTGGGCGTCCGCGCCGAGCTGCTTCCACAGGTCCGGCATGACGTTGAAGGGCTGGCCGCCGACGAGGATCTTGAGGTTGCGCGCGGCCTCGGAAGCGCGCACGGAGCGGATCAACGCCTCGGCAGCGGCGAGGTGGTAGGCCATCGTCACCGAGACGCCCAGGACGTGGACGGCGCGCTCGCCGAGGGTGCGCACGACGCTCTCGACGGGTACGTCGGCGCCGAGGTAGTAGGTGTCCCAGCCGGCCATCTCCAGCAGGTCGGCCACCATGCGCAGGCCGATTTCGTGCAGGTCGCCGCCGATGCAGGTGGCGATGAAGTGCCGCCCGGTCTTTTCGGTGGTGAAGATGTGCGGATAGAGTTGCGCCATGATCTGCTGCGTGGCCGCCGTGCAGAAATGCTCCTGCGCCACGCTGATCCGGTTCATCTGCCAGAGGCGGCCGATCTCGTGCTGCGCCCGTTGGAAGACTTTCAGGTAGATGTCTTCGATGCCGGTGCCCTGGGCGACGGCCTGGTGGATCAGGCGGCCGGCTTCGTGGCGGTCGCCAGCCAGGAGCGCGTCGAG
>JBFGTT010000611.1:0-2620 GCA_041565995.1 Rhodothermales bacterium | reverse complement strand
GCCGTGCTGCCGGACCAGGCCTTCGGCGGCGAACGAGGTGGGCGTGCCGACGATGCGCAGGCCCTCCTGGCGCACGCGTCGTCCGAGGGCGGCGATGGCGTAGGCCGTCGTCGAGCCGGTGCCCAGGCCCAGGCGCATGCCCTCCTCGGCCATCGCGGCGGCGGCCTCTCCAGCGGCTTGCTTGGCTGCCTCCTGGCTCATGAGGTCACAGGGTATCCGATTGCAGGTTAAAGACGAGAGCCGAGCCGAAGTAAGGACGCGCTGATCGTCCAAGCTAAATCACTCGTAGCGCAGCGACTCGATGGGGTCGAGGCGGGCGGCTTTGTAGGCGGGGTAGACGCCGAAGAGCACGGCGATGCCCGTGACGACGAGCACGGCGGCCAACGCCCAGAGCCACGGGAAGGTGAACGGCGCGTCGAAGGCCAGGCCCATCAGGTTGCCCGCCAGCACGCCCGCCAGGATGCCCACGACGCCGCCGACCTGGCACAGGAAGATGGCTTCGAAGAGGAACTGCCGCAGGATGTCGCGCCGCCGGGCGCCGACGGCCTTGCGCACCCCGATCTCGCGCGTACGCTCGGTGACGGAGACGAGCATGATGTTCATGATGCCGATGCCGGCGGCCAGCAGCGTGATCAACCCTACCCCCGCCCCGCCCATCGCCACGATGGAGGCGAAGGCGTCGACCTGCTCGACGAGGGCCTCGTTGCTCTCCACCTCGAAGTTGTTCTCCTCGCCGGCGTGCACCCGGCGGATGACGCGCATGTGGCCGATCACCTCGTCCATCGTGGCCGCCAGCAACTCGACGCTCGGCGCCCGCACGTCGATGTTCAGGTCGCGCTGGGAGGCGCTGTAGGCGGCGATCATCCGCGTGATGGGGACCACGGCCAGCATGTCCTGGCTCTGCCCGAAGGCCTGCCCCTTCTTCGCCAGCACCCCGATGACCTGGTAGCGGAACCCGTCGAGGTTGACGTCTTTGCCGAGGGCGTTTTCGTTGGGAAAAAGCTCGTCGTTCAACTCGTCCCCGATGACGGCCACGGGCCGCCCCAGCCGCACGTCCTGGTCGGTGAGGAAGCGCCCTTCGGCGACTTCGTAGTTCGAGTTGGTGGCCCAGTGCTCGTTCGAGCCGCGCAGAAAGACGATGGGGTCGGTGTCGCGGCTTTTGTAGCGCGCCGCCACGAAACCCTGCCCCATCACCGGGCTGACGGCCACGGGCAGCCGGGCGCGCTCCTGCAAGCGCTCGGCCTGTTCGTAGGTCAGGTTCAGGCGCGGGCGCTCCTCCCCCGGCCCGCGCACCTGTACGCTCGACCGGCTCGATACGGTGAACGTCGTCGAACCGAACGACTGGATGGTGCTGCTGAAGCTGGTCTCGATGACCTGCACCGCCGTGACGGCCACGATGATGGCGAAGACGCCGATGACCATACCCAGCAGCGTCAGCGCCGAGCGCAGCTTGTTGCTGCGCAGCGCGCTTACCGCCATGCGGACGAATTCAAAATTGAACATGAAGCCGATAACGGTTGCTGGAAGTCCGGGTGTTCGGGGTGCCGCACCCCGGCCCTCATTCGTAGCCGAGCGCTTCGATGGGTTTGGAGCGGGCGGCGTTCCAGGCCGGCACCAGCCCGAAGACGATACCCACCCCCACGCAGATCGAAAAGGCCAGGATGACCGTGCCCAGCGACAGGTAGGCCGTGAAAAACTGGTTGATGAGCACCGAGACACCCGCCGAGATGACGATGCCGATGACGCCGGCAATGACGCACACGATGATCGCCTCGACCAAAAACTGCATCAGGATCGCGCGCCGACGCGCCCCGACGGCCTTGCGGATGCCGATCTCGCGCGTGCGCTCCTTGACCGAGACGAACATGATGTTCATTACGCCGATGCCGCCTACCAGCAGCGAGAGCGCCGTCAGAAAGATGCCGATGGCATAGATGGTCACCTTCACCCCGCCGATGGCCTGGCGAAAGGCCTCCTGGCGGTTGATCGAGAAGTTGTCGTCTTCGAGGGCGTCCACGCCGCGCGCGGCCCGCACGATGCCGATGAGTTCGTCCTCGGCCCGTTCCATCAACTCCGCCGAGGGTACCTTGACCTCGATGGAGATGCTGCGCCGCCGCCCGAAGAGCTTCAGGAAGGTGTTGAAGGGCATCTGGATCTGCTGGTCGAACGAGAACAGCCCCAGGAACTTGCCCTGCTTGGCCAGCACGCCGATGACCTCGAAACGGTGCCCGCCCACGCGGATCTTCTTGCCGAGGGCATTCTCGCTGGGGAAGAGCTTCTCGGCCACCTCGGCCCCGACGATGCACACCTGCCGCGCCGTGTGGTTCTCGAACTCGTTGTACCACCGCCCTTCGGTCAGGTCGATGTCTTCGACGCGCGTCAGGTCGGGCGTCGAACCCTGAATGAAGACGGGCGCGACGGTGCGCCCGGCGTACTGCGCGGGCCGCCCGGTCTGCGTCACGGGCGCCACCGCCTCGACGTAGCGGGCCTGCTCGCGGATCTTCTCGACCAGCTCCTCCTTGATGTCGGGCCGGTTGCGGTAGGCCATCCACTCGCGCGGGGTGTTGATGAACCAGGGCATCTTATCGACGTAGAGCACGTTGGTGCCCAGCATCGCCAT
>JBFGTT010000610.1:0-2625 GCA_041565995.1 Rhodothermales bacterium | reverse complement strand
TCTTGTCGTCGGTGACGAAGCTCTGCAGCCACTGGATCTTCGGCCCCATCGACTGCAGCACGCCGCAGGACTTCTGCGAGATCGCCTGCAGTTCCGCCGGCGGCAGCTTGCCCGCTCCGGCGAGTTCGCGCTCGATCACGAATTTCGGCATGTCGTACTCCTCGATTGGCATGCGGGCACGTCGCCCGTGAGAGAACGGTAGGCCGATGCGGCGCAGCTGTATTGAGGCCCCTGTCCCGGCCCCGGGCAGCCTCCCGGGACAGGAGTCCCGGCTAGCGCGACGCCGCTGTGGCGGCTTCGCGACCGAACCCGGCGTCGCGCGCCATCACGATCGCCTGGTAGCGATGCACGACGCCGATCTTGTCGAATACGCGCGTCACGTGGTTGCGCACGGTCTTTTCCGAGAGCGCGAGGCAGGCGGCGATCTCGGCGTTGTCGCGGCCGCGGGCGATTTCCTCGAGCACCTGCCGCTCGCGCGGGGTCAGCGTGGCGAAGCGCTCGCGCGCCGCGGGTTCCGGCGCCGCCCCCGCCTCGCCGAGGAACGCGTCGATCTCGTCCACCAGCCGCCCCCAGGCTGGCTCCTCGGCCAGCGGCATGTGGTTTTCGGTTGCTGGTTTTCGGTTGGTTGGTTTTCAGTTGCTGGTTTTCGGTTGCTGGTTAATGGGAAGGAGTCAGGCGAAGGATTATCCCCCACCATTTACTCCGTCAGTCGCCTTCGGCTCGTGTCCCATTTTCCAATTCCCATTTTCCCGCCTTTCTTCTCAGAAACGTAACGCGCGCAGGTAGGTGTAGCTCGTCGTGATGCTCTGGATCGGGTCTTCGGCGTTGTCGTGCTCGACGAAGTAGTGCTGCAGGCCGGCCTCGTCGCTTTTGGCGAAGACGGCGGCGAAGTCGATGGTGCCTTGCCCGGCGGGCGTCATCGTGCGGTCGGCGGCCATGTCTTTGACGTGGCAGAGCGGGAAGCGGCCCGGATGCTTCGCAAAATACGCCAGCGGATCCTGCCCGGCGTAGGTGATCCAGTAGAGGTCGAGTTCCATCTTGACCAGGTCGGCGTCGGTCTCGGCCAGCAGCAGGTCGTAGGGCATCCGCCCGTCGATGGGTTCGAACTCGAAGTCGTGGTTGTGGTAGGCGAACTGGATGCCTTCGTCCTTGAAGCGCTTGCCGGCCTCGTTGAAGAAGGCGGCGTGGCCCCGGTAGTCGTCGAGCGTCCGGCGCTGATTTGGGGCGAGCCAGGGGCACACCACAAACTGGTGGCCGATGACCCTGGCCGCCTCGACGACCGCGTCGAGGTCGTCCTTGAGGGCGTCGAGGCCCACGTGCGCCGAGGGCGCCGCCAGGCCCAGACGGTCCAGCAGCGCCTTCACGTCCGCCGGGCTGTGGTCGAAGTAGCCCGCAAACTCGACCTCGTCGTAGCCGGCCGCCGCCACTTTCTCGATGCCGCCGACGAAGTCGTTTTCGAGGATGCTTCGGACGGTGTAGAGCTGCACGCCGATGCGGGCGAGCGCATGCCCGTTGGTCGCAGCGCCCGGCTCGTCGGGCGACGGCGCGGATCCTCCCTCGCCGGCGCACCCGCTGCCCAGCAGCGCCAGCCCACCCAGGCCGGCGGCGGCGGTAGATCTGATGAACGTTCTGCGGTTCATGAGCGATGTCGTTGTTTTAGGTATAGACGGGGGGACGAGAGGACGAAGGAACGAGTAGAAGGAAGAAGGACGTCGATTCGCCGGCTCGGCGACTCATCCTTTTCGTCCATACGTCCATACCTCCACACGTCCATACCGCTTTTCACGACCACGCGCGGCCGATCTGGTCGAAGGGGACCGAGCCGTCGTAGGCGCCGAAGGGCATCTCCTTCAACTCCTGCGTGGCGCCGATCTCGGAGGTATAGTAGCCCAGGAGCGTCAGTTCCTTGATCATGCTGAAGAACGGAGGCGCTTCGGGTTCCTCCTCGGCGGCGCCGTCCACGCGCCTGCCGAACTCGTCGAATTCCGCCTCGTCCTGCCGACGCTCGTGGTAGGCGAGGGACTCGTCTTCGAGCGTGGTGAGCAGGGCCGTCTGTTCTTCGGGCGTCAGGGCTACGAAGGCTTTGCCGTGGGCGGTCTGCGCGCGGGCGTCTACGTCGGCGAGGCCGTTGAGGAAGTGGTCGCGCTCGCGGGCGGCGTACCAGTCGGTGAGCATCCGGTCGACGAACTCGTTGACGCGGGCGGCTTGGGCGCCGGGCGTGTCGGTCTCCGGGATGATCAACTCGGTCAGCGTGACGACCAGGTCGTTCTGCGCGGCGTCGAGCGTCTGCGGCACGAACGGCGCGGTGGCCGGGCCGACGCGGCAGCCGCCGAGCACCCCTGAGATGGCGGACATCGACACGACGCCCCCCATCAGCAGGCCCACACGCTTTATGGCTTCTCGTCTATCCATCGTTCTCGCTGGTTTTCAGGCGGTTCTTTCGCCTTTTCGTCCTCTCGTCCATACATCCACACGTCCTCTCGCCCTCACAGGTTCAACTTCTTCAGCTCGCCCACGGCGTAGTCGCAGGCGCGGGCGGTGAGGGCCATGTAGGTGATCGACGGGTTCTGGCAGGCCGAGGAGGTCATGCAGGCGCCGTCGGTGACGAACAGGTTGGGCACGTCG
>JBFGTT010000609.1:0-2635 GCA_041565995.1 Rhodothermales bacterium | reverse complement strand
TGGATCTCGCGCAGCTTGGCCGAGGTCACGTTCACGTCGCAGAGCACGCGGACCCACTGCGCCTTGCCTTCGCTGACCACCTTGCGCTCGGTGACGGTATCGTACTCGGCGGGGATCTCGATGGTGCGCGTCGAGGGCGCCATCTTCATCACGCGTTTGGTGATGGTCTTGTATTCGGACGGGATGGTGACCTTGCGCGTCGAGGGCGGCGTCTTCATGACGCGCCGGGTGACCGTCGCGTACTCGGCGGGGCTGGTGACTTCGCGCGTGGAGGCCGGCGTCTTGAGGACCCGCTTGGTGACCGTCCGGTATTCGGCAGGCTCCTCGACCAGGCACAGCACCTCGCCGGCGTTGTTCACCTTGGTGACGGGGTTGCCCTGCGCGTCGGTGATGGCACCGCCGTAGATGCGGCCCTTGCTCGACTTCCACACCTGTTGCGCGGGCTTGACCATAATCCGCTCGGTGACCGTCTCGTAGACGGCGGGTACGGTTTCGAGGCGGCTGCCGGCCTCCTTGACCATCACGCGCTCGGTGACGTTCTCGTAGGTAGCCGGGATGACTTCCAGGCGCTCGCTCTCTTCCTTGATCAGCACGCGCTCGGTGACCGTCTCGTACTGCGCCGGGATGACCTCGATGCGGGAGCTGGCGTCTTTCTTGAGTACGCGCTTGGTGGCCGTCTCGTACTGCGGCGGCGCGTAGACCTGGGCGTAGCACTCGCCCGGCTTGGCGTCGGGCAGGTCGGTCGGCGTGTTCATCGAGACCTGCTGTGCCAGGGCGCTGCCGGCGGTGACGAGCAGTAGGCCGAAGACCGCGCTCAGCGTGATGATTGTGGGGACTCGCTTCATGGTTCTTTTGTGGTTGTGTTATGGGGGACTAGGAGGGTGCAGGAAGCATCCATACATCGCCCACCCTCTTAACGAAGATGATGCCAAAACCTGAAAATGCCCTCTGGAAGGATTGCGGGCGGTTTTTTGCGCCGCGCGCGCCTGGTTGTTCGATAATGCCGCACCAATCTGCCGGCTGTTCGATCTTGCGACAGGCGGTTTCGTTTTCAAGATATTTGTGATTCCTCACTGCGCTGCTTTGGCGTGGTTGTCGTAGTTTAAGGCCCCGCGCCCCCTTCCCGCTTGCAACCATCTCCCCGGATCGACATGCCCTGGCTAGAGAAGGAAGATTTTTACTACTGGCAGCAAGGCACCCACTTCAAGAGCTACGAGAAGCTCGGCGCGCATCCCAACCAGCAGGGCACCTGGTTCGCCCTGTGGGCGCCGCACGCCGACGAGGTCTCGGTCATCGGCGAGTTCAACGCCTGGGATGCCTCGGCCCACCCGCTGAAGCGCGTCGAGGCGGGCCTCTGGGAGGGCTACGTCCGGGGCGCCCGGACCGGCCAGCGCTACAAGTATCGCATCCGGCGCGGCTACTACCAGGCCGACAAGACCGACCCCTACGCCTTCCACCTCGAACCGCCCGTCGAGAGCGGCAGCGCCTTGCAGGGTCTCTCGTCGGTCATCACCGCGCTGGACTATCCCTGGGACGACGCCGCCTGGATGGCCGGGCGCCAGGGTCCGGGTTCGCTTGACGGTCCGCTCTCGGTCTACGAAGTGCACCTGGGCTCGTGGCGGCACAAGCGGCCCGGCACCTCCTACAGTTTCCGCGAGATCGCCGCGCCGCTGGCCGAGCACGTCGAGCAGATGGGCTTTACGCACGTCGAGTTGATGCCGGTGGCCGAGCATCCGTACTACGCCTCCTGGGGCTACCAGATCGTCGGCTACTTTGCGCCCACCTTCCGCCACGGGCAGGCCGAGGACTTGATGTACCTGATCGACTACCTGCACCAGCGCGGTATCGGCGTCTTGCTCGACTGGGTGCCCGCGCACTTCGCCACCGACCCGCAGGGCCTCGTCTTCTTCGACGGCTCGACGCTCTTCGAGTACGACGACCCCATGATGCGCACCCACCCCGACTGGGGCACCTACGTCTTCGACTACAACAAGCCCGGGGTGAAGAACTTCCTCATCTCCAACGCCCTCTTCTGGCTCGACAAGTACCACGTCGACGGCCTCCGCGTCGACGCCGTGGCCTCGATGCTCTACCGGGATTACTCGCGCGATCACTGGACGCCCAACCTTTTCGGCGGACGCGAGAACCTCGAAGCCATCGACCTGCTCAAGAAGACCAACGAGGTGGTCTACTCCTACTTTCCCACGGCCATGACCATCGCCGAGGAATCGACCGCCTGGCCGGGCGTCTCGGCGCCGACCTACAGCGGCGGCCTGGGCTTTCTCTTCAAGTGGAACATGGGCTGGATGCACGACACGCTCGACTTCCTGCGCAAGGACCCTGTCTACCGCAAGTATCACCAGGACCAGCTCACGTTCTCGTTCGTCTACGCCTTCTCCGAGCACTATTGCCTGCCGCTCTCGCACGACGAGGTGGTCCACGGCAAAGGCTCGCTCTGGGCCAAGATGGCGGGCGACCCCTGGCAGAAGGCGGCCAATTTGCGCCTGCTCTACGGCCACATGTACGGCCATCCAGGCAAGAAGCTGCTCTTCATGGGCAGCGAACTGGGCCAGCAGCGCGAGTGGAACCACGACGCCCCGCTCGACTGGCACCTGCTCGACGATCCGCTCCACGG
>JBFGTT010000608.1:0-2639 GCA_041565995.1 Rhodothermales bacterium | reverse complement strand
GCCCACCGCCGCGTGGTCGTCGAGCGCGACGGCGTGCTGCTGGCCCGCTCGCCCTACCTCACGCTGCTCGAAGGCGAACGCTACGAGGAGCGCCTGATCCGCTTCCGCACCATCGGCGACATGACCTGCACCGGCGCCGTCGAGTCGACAGCGACGACGCTGCAAGAGATCGTGCAGGAAGTAGCCGCCGCCCGCGTCACCGAACGCGGCGGCCGCGCCGACGACCAGCGCTCCGAAGCCGCCATGGAAGACCGCAAACGACGAGGATACTTCTGAGACAGAGACGACAGACGATGGACGACGGACGGAGGTAAAGCATCATGGCTTTCAAGTTTGAACGGTTGGAGGTGTGGCGGCTGGCTCTGGATTACGCGGACCCAGTGTATGCGCTCTCTGCTTCTTTTCCAGAGGAGGAGAAATTCAACCTGACCTCGCAGATCAGGCGTGCCGTTACGTCCATTGGACTGAACATCGCAGAGGGATCGACGGGGCAAACGAATGCAGAACAAGTGCGTTTTCTTGGATTGGCGCTCCGGTCGCTGCTTGAAGTGGTGGCTTGCTTGCACATGGCCAGGCGACGCGGGTACATCCAATCCGCGACCATGGAACCTGCCTACCGGGCGGCAGAAGAGCTGGCGGCCAAGATTCAAGCGATGCGAAAAACCCTCTCGCCGGATAAGCCGTGGGTGAGAGAAGAGACCGCTACCTACGAGGACAACGAAAGACGACCGACGATGGACGACGGACGGTAAACGAGGCAGGACCCGGCCCTCCCCTGCCGTTCGTCATCCGTCCATCGTCGGTCGTCCAAGCAAACCCCACCATGGACCTCCTCCGCTTCACCACCGCCGGCAGCGTGGACGACGGCAAGAGCACGCTCATCGGGCGGCTGCTCTACGACACCAAGTCCATCTTCGAGGACCGCTACGAGGCCGTCCGGCGCACCAGCGAACGGCGCGGCGAAGAGCACGTCAACCTGGCCCTGCTGACCGACGGGCTGCGCGCCGTACGCGAGCAGGGCATCACCATCGACGTAGCCTACCACTACTTCGCCACGCCCCGTCGCAAGTTCATCATCGCCGACACGCCGGGCCACGAACAGTACACGCGCAACATGGTCACCGGCGCCTCCACCGCCGAGCTGGCCGTCGTGCTCGTCGACGCCCGCAACGGCGTGCTGACGCAGTCGCGCCGCCACGGCTTCATCGCCTCGCTCTTGCAGATCCCCCACATGGTCGTGGCCGTCAACAAGATGGACCTGGTCGATTACGCCGAGGCGGTCTTCCAGCACATCGTCGACGACTACAACGGCTTCGCCGAGCGGCTCGACATCGACGACCTCGTCTTCATCCCCATCTCGGCCCTCGAAGGCGACAACGTGGTCAACAAGAGCCAGCACATGCCCTGGTACCAGGGGCCGACGCTGCTGCACCACCTCGAAACCGTCAAGGTCGGCGCCGAGCACAACGTGATCGACTTCCGCTTCCCGGTGCAGTACGTCATCCGCCCGGACCAGCACTTCCGGGGCTTCGCCGGGCAGGTGGCCTCGGGCACCATCGCCCCCGGCGAGGAAGTGGTGGTGCTGCCCGCTGGGCTGACCACGCGCGTGGCCTCCATCACGGCCTTCGGCCTGCCGCGCGAAGCCGCCGGACCCGAGGACGACGTCGTGCTCACGCTCGACGACGAGATCGACGTCAGCCGGGGCGACATGATCGTGCGCAGCCGCAACCGCCCCCTCGTCGATACCCGCCTCGACGCCGACCTGTGCTGGATGTCCGAGCAGCCCATGCAGCCGGAGCGGGCCTACCTGGTGCAACACACCGTGCGCCGCGCGCCCGCCTTCGTCACGAAGATCATCTACCGCCTCAACGTCGATACCCTCCACCGCGAGCACGCCCAGACGTTCCACCTCAACGACATCGGGCGCGTGGAACTGACCACCACGCAGCCGCTCTTCTTCGACGCCTACCGCATCAACCGCCGCACGGGCAGCTTCATCCTCATCGACCCGGACACCAACAATACGGTGGCCGCCGGCATGATTCGGGGCGTGGCGCAGGACGTGCCGCCGGTGGGCGAGATCTACGAGCACAGACCCCCCGCGCCGACCTCGCCGCACGTGGTCTGGGAGGGGCTTAACGTGGCCCGCGAGGCGCGCGAGGCGCACAACGGCCACCACGCCGCCGTGCTCTGGCTCACCGGCCTCTCGGGCGCAGGCAAGACCACCGTGGCGCGCGCCCTCGAACGACGCCTCTTCGAGGCGGGCTGCCAGACCATGCTGCTCGACGGCGACTACCTCCGCCACGGCCTCTGCGGCGACCTCGGCTTCTCGCCCGCCGACCGCACCGAAAACATCCGGCGCGTGGGCGAGGTGGCGCGGCTGTTCTTCGAACAGGGCTGCCTGACCCTCTGCACCTTCGTCTCGCCCTATCGCCGCGACCGCGAGGTCGTGCGCGCGCTCCTGCCCGAAGGCCGCTTCCTCGAAGTGCACGTCGATTGCGCCCTCGACGTGCTCCAGGCGCGCGACCCGAAGGGACTCTACCAGAAGGCGCTCGGCGGCGAGATCCCGCACTTCACGGGCATCTCGGCCCCCTACGAACCGCCTACCGCCCCCGACCTGGTGCTGCACACCGACCGCG
>JBFGTT010000607.1:0-2643 GCA_041565995.1 Rhodothermales bacterium | reverse complement strand
GGCCAGGCACAGCGGGCAGGTGGGCGAGACGACGGCGAGGAGGCGCACGGCGTCGGCGGCCTGGTTGAAGGCCCGGCGCAAATCCTCGGCAGGGAGCGGTTTCATCGCGCGCGAGGCAGTCGTCATGGCGGAACTGTAACGAGGAGCCGGTATATAACACAGGGGTTATATAAGCAGCCCGTTCATAGGTTTCGGAGGGATCGACGATGGCAGCGCGCGACGTGAGCGACCGCACCTGCATCCGCCTGGAAGCCGACCCGGCCCGGCTCCAGGCCCTCAAAAAAGACGCCCTCGCCAACGACCACCTCGTCGCGCTGGCGGCCTTCATGACGGCAGCCGGCAACGAGACGCGCCTGCGCATGCTCTACGTGCTCCGGCAGGCCGGCGAACTGTGCGTGTGCGACCTGGCAGACATCTTCGAGATCACGCAGCCCGCCGTCTCGCGGCACCTGAAGATCCTGCGCGAAAAGGCCCTCGTGACGGCCCGGCGCGACGCGCAGACGATCTATTACCGCGTCTTCACGGACAATCCCTTCGCCCGGATGCTCGTGCGCCTCTTCGACGAGCAGGACGCCGACCGCGTTACCCTCACCTTGCATCCCAGGGAGGACTGAAGGGCCATGCGTACCGCAGATCGAAGCAAAACGAAATGGGGCGTCGTCAGCGCGGTCGTCGCGGCGGTGGCGGCCTCGGCCTGCTGCACCGTCCCGCTGGTGCTGGTGGCCCTGGGCGCGAGCGGCGCCTGGCTCGGCACCTTCGCAGCGCTGGCGCCTTTCCGTCCGCTGTTCGTCGCGCTGGCCCTCGGCGCGCTGGCCTACGCGGGCTACCGGGAGTATCGCACGTCGAGCGGCCCGGACTGCGACTGCGAGGTGACGGTGCAGGACCGGCTACGGCGTGCGCTGCTGGTGGGCGGCCTCGTCGTCACGCTCGGCCTGATTGCCTCGCCGTGGATCCTTCGCGGCACCGCCACGCAGGCCGGCGCCCCGGCCCTCGTCGAGCCTGCCCTGCAAGAAGTGGTGCTGGACGTGGAGGGCATGACGTGCGCAGCGTGCAACGTCACCGTGCAAAAGGCACTCTCCAACCTCGACGGCGTGCGCGACGCCCGCGTGACGTTCGAGCCGCCGCAGGCCGTCGTGACCTTCGACCCCTCGAAAGTATCCATCGACCAGATGGTTGAGGCCACCACCAACGTCGGCTACCCTGCCAGGCCGAGGCAGAGATCCTGAAACCATGGCAACGATCCAACTCGTCTCGACCCTCACCTGCCCGGTGTGCGGTGCAGGGACCCCGGCGGAGATGCCGGAGGAGGCCTGCCAGTTTTTCTGGGAGTGCCCCGCCTGCCACGCCCTGCTGAGGCCGAAGGAGGGGGATTGCTGCGTCTTCTGCTCCTTCGGCGACGTGCGCTGCCCGCCGGTGCAGCGCGCCGGGACGTGCAGCGAGGCGCCGCCTCCTTAGCCGTTCTGCCGCGCCCGGTTCATCGCCTCGACGGCCAGGGCGTCTACGCGGTTGTTGGTCGGGTCGCCAGCGTGGCCCTTCACCTTGACCCAGCGGACCTTGTGCCGGTCGGTCTGCGCCAGGAGCGCTTCCCACAAGTCTTTGTTTTCGACAGGCTTCTTCGAGGACGTGCGCCAGCCGTTGCGTTGCCAGTTGCTGAGCCAGCCTTCGGTGAAGGCGCGGGCGAGGTAGGCGCTGTCGGTATGGAGGGAGACGCGGCAGGGTTCCTTGAGCGCGCGCAGGGCTTCGAGGGCGGCGCGTAGCTCCATGCGGTTGTTGGTCGTCTGCGGCTCGGCGCCGGAGACGACGCGCTCGTGGGGGCCGTAGGCCAGCACCGCCGCCCACCCGCCGGGTCCGGGATTCCCGGAGCAGGCCCCGTCGGTATAGATGATGACGTGTTTCAACGGATAGTTCTTCGATCTTTGTGCGTCGTTCTTCGTATTGTTAGGCCGCTGTAGCATACGAAATGCCAGGGACAAAGAGCGAAGTACCCACAGCATGAAATTCGTCGATTACGTTACCATCACCGTGCGCAGCGGCAAGGGCGGGGCGGGCGCCGTCGCCTTCCGCCGCGAAAAATATGAGCCGAGGGGCGGCCCGGCGGGCGGCGACGGGGGCCACGGCGCCTCGGTGATCCTGGAGGCCGACGCCAACCTCTACACGCTGCTCGACCTGCGCTACCACCGCCATCACTTCGCGCCCAACGGCGAGCCGGGCGGTAGCAGCAACAAGACCGGCAAGAACGGCCAGGACATCGTCCTGCGCGTGCCTCCCGGCACCGTCGCCCGCGACACCGACACGGAGGCGGTCCTCGGCGAGGTCCTCGCGCCGGGCGACCGGCTGGTGCTGGTGCAGGGCGGGCGCGGGGGCAAAGGCAACGCCTTTTTTAAGTCGCCCACGAACCAGGCGCCGCGCTACGCGCAGCCGGGCGAGCCGGGTCGGGAGTGCAACGTCACGCTCGAACTCAAACTGCTGGCCGACGTGGGCCTGGTCGGCTTTCCGAACGCGGGCAAGAGCACGCTGGTGGCGGCGCTCTCGGCGGCCCGGCCCAAAATCGCCGATTACCCGTTCACCACGCTCGAACCGTCGCTGGGCGTCGTTTACGTGGGCGAGTACGAGTCGTTTGTCATCGCGGACATCCCCGGCATC
>JBFGTT010000606.1:0-2652 GCA_041565995.1 Rhodothermales bacterium | reverse complement strand
GTTCCTTTTTCGACCTGCCCCGCCAATACATGACGACGCCGGGAAAGTGCCGCCGCCCGTCGTATTTCGCGCAGGCTTCATCTGGCTGCAACGGGCCTCGCAAGGGTGCCCTTGCCATCGCCGCGGCAGGGCGCCTTACGTTTCACGTTTTTCGTCGCCCGTATTGCGTATCATCGTCCCAGCCGCCGCCGTCGTAAGCGCCTCCTGCCACCTTCACCCCGCCCCTCCATGGTCCCCGAAACCACCGCGCGCTTGCTCATCCGCTGCCCCGACAAGCCGGGCATCGTCGCCGCCGTCTCCAACTTCCTCTACAACCACGGCGTCAACATCACCGCGCTCGACCAGTATTCGACGGACCCCGAAGGCGGCACGTTTTTCATGCGCCTGGAATTCCAGACACCCCACCTGGACCTCTCGCGCCCGCTGCTCGAACGCACCTTCGGCGAGGCCGTCGCCCGGCGCTACGAGATGGACTGGCGGCTGACCTACGCCGCCGAGCCGCAGAAGATGGCCCTGATGGTCTCGAAGTACGACCACGCGCTGTTGGAGCTGCTCTGGCGATGGTCGCGCGGCGACCTGCCCGCCGAGGTCACGATGGTCATCAGCAACCATCCAGACCTCAAGCCGGCGGTCGATATCTTCGGCGTGCCCTACCACCACATCCCCGTCTCGAAGGAGACCAAGCCCGAAGCCGAAGCCCGCGCCCTCGCCCTGCTCGAGGGCCAGGCCGACGTGATCGTGCTGGCGCGCTACATGCAGATCCTGACGGCGGATTTCGTGGACCGCTATCCCAACCGCATCATCAACATCCACCACTCGTTCCTGCCGGCCTTCGTCGGCGCCGACCCCTACGGGCAAGCGCAGGAGCGGGGCGTCAAGCTCATCGGCGCCACGGCGCACTACGTCACCGCCGAGCTGGACATGGGGCCGATCATCGAGCAGGACGTGATCCGCGTCTCGCACCGCCACTCGGTCGAAGACCTCAAACACCTCGGCGAAGACATCGAGCGCATCGTGCTGGCCCGCGCCGTCAAGTGGCACCTCGAAGACCGCCTCATCGTCCACGGCAACAAGACGGTGGCTTTTGTTTGACGTATGGATGTGTGGACGTATGGAAGTATGGACGAGTCTTCGTCGGCCCGTCGGCTGAGAATCGTCCATACCTCCATACCCACACGAGCCGTAGGCGACTGACGAAGTAAATCCCGCAAGCGGATTTGGAATTATTCCCGACCAGGGAGGACGGGCTGCGTCCAGGCGCGTTCGACTTCGCCCGGCTGGTAGGGATTGGCCTTCTGTTTGGACGAGCGGACGACGGCGCGGACGTAGAGTTCGTCGCCGGCGAGCGTGTACGTGGGCGTCGTGCCCGCGACTTCGGCCAGCACCACGCCGAGGTCGGCGCTGTAGCGGCGCGTGACGGAGGCCCCCTCGGCGTCGGCGACGGGTTCGCTGCGCCGGTCGTAGCCCCGCCGCGTGCCGATGAACTGCGTGACGTAGGTGACGCCCGCCTCCGGCTCGATCTCCAGGACGAGGGCCTGGCCGTCGTGGCGCACGTCCGCCAGCGTGACGCCCGTGCTGGCGTAGAAGTCGCCCGCCTCCATCGCGGCGACGAGGGCTGCGGGGGTGAGCGCGGCGGCGCGCACCATCACCCAGCCGCGTCCGGGGTTGGCGTTGGCGGTGGTCATGGCGTGGTAGTTGTGCGCGTCGTCCACGGCCACGCCGTAGAGCACCTCCCGGCCGCCGGCGAGGCGTTCGGTCAGGATGATGTCCCACATCCGCTCGATGCCGGGGTGCAACGCGTCGCCCTCGTTGTGGACCGCCGGGTGGCCGTTGTAGACCTCGAAGAAGCGCTCGCCGCGCAGGGCGACGAGGTCCTCCGCCGTGACGGCCCAGCCGAAGTTGGGATGGTTGACGTGCGGAAACATCGCCTGCCCGGTGCTGTCGCGTTGGGCGAGCACGGCGTCGACGTTGTTTTGGAGCACCTCGCGCACGCTACCGCCCCCCTGCGGCGGGATCACCTCGACCAGGTTGGTGGCGTTGACGTGGACGGGCCGCTCCTCGAAGGCGTCGGTGATCTCCTCGGCCTGGATCAGCAGAAACGCGCCCGGCTCTTCGAAGAGCGTCCGGTATTCGTCGAGCGTCTTGAGGCGCACGAGCGTATCGCCCGCCTCCACGCGCTGCGCCACCCAGTCCGCGCCGAAGCGGGCGGCGTACCGGGCCGCCACGTCGCCGGGCACGCGGACCCACTTTTCGCCCTCGGCCAGGACGTTGTGGTCGGAGAGGGCCAGGAAGGCGTAGCCGCGCGTCTTGTACCAGTCGGCGATCATCTCCGGGACGTCGTCGCCGTCGCTCCAGAGCGAGTGGGTGTGGAGGTTGCCCTTCCACCAGCGGGCGGCTTCCTGCGGCGCGTCGGGCGTGCAGCCGCCGAGGAGTAGCAGGGCGGCGAGGATCAGAACGGTTTTCACGGTCGGATTTTCTATTGAGGCGGACGTGATTAATCGAGCGTCGGCCGATCCGGCGGTTCGATTTGCTTCGGCGGTGCTTCGGGTTCGGGGAGCGCTGCGCGCGCGCTGTCTCCTCGAAGAAGGAGCAGCCGCTTGAAGAATTCTACCATCAGCGTGACGAAGGATGCATCTTTCAGGCGCGCGTCGT
>JBFGTT010000605.1:0-2658 GCA_041565995.1 Rhodothermales bacterium | reverse complement strand
GGCCTCGACGAGATGACCGTCTTCGAACTCGTTGCCGAGGCCGGCGCCGAAGACCTCGAACGCGACGACGAGGCGTTCATGGTGACCACGTCCGTCGAAGCCTTCGAGGCCGTGCAGACGGCCCTCCACGCAGCCGGCCTCACCCCCCGCGATGCCAGCCTCGTGCGCCTGCCCACCACCACCGTCCGCCTCGACGCCGGGCAGGCGCGCAAGATCCAGGCCTTCCTCGAAAAGCTCGAAGACCACCAGGACGTGCAGGCCGTCTACACCACCCTCGACGACGAATCGGTGTTGGAGAGTGTTTGAGGGTTGGGGTGTTGCCGTGTTTTAGTTGCTGCACACTCAAGCCCCGAACATTCCGCACCCCGCACTCCGCACTCCGCAATCGAATGATCATCCTGGGCATCGACCCCGGCTCGCGGCACACCGGCTACGGCGTCGTCGCCGTGGACGGCAACCGGCAGCAAATGCTCGAATACGGCGTGCTCCACCTCGACACGACCGACGACCACGAGCTGCGCCTCAAGCGTATCTACGACCGCATCACGCAGGTCATCGAGCGGACGCTGCCCGACGAGTGCGCCATCGAGATGCCGGTCTACGGGCGCAACCCGCAGTCGATGCTCAAGCTGGGCCGGGCGCAGGCCGCCGCCATGCTGGCTGTGCTCAACCGCCAGATCCCCGTCACGGAATACACCCCGAAGCAGGTCAAAAAGTCCGTCACAGGCAACGGCAACGCCGCCAAAGAGCAGGTCCGCTACATGGTGCGCGCCATCCTGTCGATTGACGATGAGCACGACCCTAAGCTAGAAAAACTGCTCCTCGATGCCGCCGACGCGCTGGCCGTCGGCCTCTGCCACGCCCATCGCCTGGCGCGCGGCGCCCCGGCCCAACGCCACGCCGACTGGGCCAGCTTCGTCCGCGCCAACCCCCATCGCATTTCCTGACGGGCCGCCCGGCGCCCCAACGAGGGTTTGTCAGGCACGCTTAATCGTAGAAGTAGCCGCGCTCTTCGTCGCGCACGCGGACCACGTCGGCGGCCTCATCCGAGTTGATGGTACCCTGGCTCAGTTGGTCGATCAGGTAGGCGATCTGGCGATCTTTCTGCGGGGCCTGGTTCCATTCGGGATGGGCCTGTTCGATGATGCTGATCAGGATGCGCAGGTAGGGATAACGGGCCTCGGCAGAGTCGAGTTGGGCGATGGCCTGGGCGAACAACTCGGCGTTGCGCCCGACCTGCCGGTCCACGATTTTCTTGTCGTAATGCATGCGGTCTCGTCGCGTAAGCAAGGAAGAGGGCGCAGGAGCGGAGATCACGGAAAGGGAGCGCCACGGCGGCGCCTTGCAATGATAGGCAACACCGGGGGTCGATCCAACCCTTTGAAAAAGAAAAAAACGGCAACAATTTTGTTTCGGGATCGTGCGCGGATCCCCCCTTGCCTTCTTCCGGCTATGCCGTAGATTAAGCTATGCCGTAGATTAAGGGGCGCGAACCCGGCCTCGCTCGCACGCGTAGTAGGAACCGCCGGAAAAGCAGTAGGTCGTTATGAACCTCTCAGGTGGAAAAAACGGAATAAGCCCGTACCGGCTGGAGCTCTTGCCCGTCGTGCACGCCTATCACCGGCGTGCCCGTCTCAAGGCCCGGCTGCGCCAGGGCGAACTGGTCTACTACGGCCCCATGCCTGCCTACTACGGCATCGGCGAAGTCAAGCGCGTCGTCGGGCCCTACGTGGCGGTGGACTTCCGGGGCACCGGCCAGTTTCGGGTGCACGAGGACGTGCTCGAACAGCAATATCTGATTCCCATCCCGCAGGCGACCCTCTCGCTGCTCTGAACGCCGCCCGCGCCGGTGAAGATTGCTGCAAGGGTGGTCTTCGGCGGGAGGGGGGCTTATTTTCGAACGAAGCCCCCGGCGCCGCCTGCTCCCAACCACCCGCTGCTTCTTCGCTTCCCGGCTCATGTCGCTGCTCTCGATAGATAACGTGACCAAGCGCTACGGCAAGGTCGTGGCCGTCGACCGCGTGACGTTCGAAGCCCGGCCGGGCCGCATCCTGGGGCTGCTCGGCCCCAACGGCGCCGGCAAGACCACCGCGATCCGCATGATCGCCTACATCCTCATCCCCGACGAGGGCACCATCCGCTTCGACGGGCAGCCCGTGGGGCCGCAGAGCCAGACGCAGATGGGCTACCTGCCCGAAGAACGCGGCCTCTACAAAAAACTGCGCGTGGGCGAACAACTGCGCTATCTGGCCGAACTCAAGGGCCTCCCGCACGCCGAGGTCGACCGGAGGATCGCCTACTGGCTCGACCGCTTCGAGGCTTCGGACTGGGCCGGGAGGAAGGTCGAAGAACTCTCGAAGGGCATGCAGCAAAAGGTGCAGTTCATCGCCACGATTCTGCCCGAACCGCGCCTGGTCATCCTCGACGAACCCTTCAGCGGCCTCGATCCGATCAACGCCGAACTGCTGCGCGACATCATCCTCGAACTCAAAGACGCCGGGCGCACCATCCTCTTCGCCTCGCACCGCATGGAGCAGGTCGAGCAACTCTGCGCCGACATCTGCCTGCTCTCGCAGGGGCAGATCCTCGTCAACGGGCCACTGCGCGAGATCAAACGCAGCTTCGGCCGCGACGCCGTGCTGCTCGAATTCGACGGCG
>JBFGTT010000604.1:0-2663 GCA_041565995.1 Rhodothermales bacterium | reverse complement strand
GGTGCAGTGCCAGGAGCGGCCCTGGCACGTCGAAGGCGCCGATCACCGGCAATGGGTGCTGCTCGACTACGTCGATCTCGTCGTCCACGTGTTCATCCCCGAGAAGCGCGCCTTCTACAGCCTCGAACGCCTCTGGGGCGACGCGCCGCTCGAGCGCGTGCCGGACGATGCGGCCTCGGCGGAGGCCGTCCAGCTTCTTCAGGACGAATGATGGATTGCTCGCCTTTTCTATGGCGCCGGGCGGCCGCCGGCCTGCTCGTGCTGGGGCTGCTGGGCGGCTGCCTTGGACCGCGCGCGGCGAAAGAGACGCCGCCGGACGAGCGCTTCGGGCACCGCTACGACGCCGAGGCGCCCGACGGCCGCCGCACGATCTCGATCACGCCGCCGGATTCCGCTGTCGCCTACTTTTTCTACCCCGTTCCGTTCGACACCGTTCTGGTGCGTCCGGCGCCCTTTGCCGCCGCCGTGCCGGCGCAGGCGCGGCAGGTCGGCGTGGAGGTGCTCGTCAAGGGGGCTTTTCCCGATGCCTGCTCCGAACTGCACGCCTTCCGGCAGGAGCGCGCCGAAAACATCCTTCTGGCGACGCTCGAAATGCGCAAGCCGCAGGAGAGCATCTGCGCCAGCGTACGCCGCCCCTACCGTTTTTACGTGATGCTCGAAGGCCGCTACGGCGTCGGGCACTACACGCTCAAGCTCAACGGCCGCGCCGTGCCCTTCGAGATCCGCGCACCCGCCGACGGGACGCGGTGACAGAATCGGGACAAAAGCGCGATGAAACGGACGTGCCCTTGGGTCTGCAAGCGGTTTTTATTGTACACGTTGCGTAGCCCCGCGTCGTCGTAGCAACGAGGTACCTGTGATGCACCGACAAGGCGTTCTCGTGGCCGGCCTGCTGACAGCCGCCCTCGTGCTCTACCCGCTGGCAGCCCTCTCCAACCTCGGCGGGGCGCTGCCCTCGCGCACGGGCGCGCCGCTGCCCGGCGGCGGCTTCGAGTTGACCTGCGGCAACGGCACCACCTGCCACAACGACTTCGCCGTCGACAGCGGCCCCGGCCAGTTCACCATCGACGGCCCGGACCACTACGGCCCCGGCGCCGTCCTCGACCTGACCCTCCGCGTCGAACAGAACGACAAGGTGCTCTTCGGATTCGAGATGACCGTCAAGGACGCCGACAGCGAGCACGTCGGCACGCTCGAACTGATCAATCCGACGACGACCAAGTTCGCCACCGCCACCAACACCAACTACGTCACGCACAGCCGGCAGGGCAACCTGCAAAACGCCTGGACCGTCCGCTGGATTGCGCCGGACCAGGACGTTGGCCCCGTGACCGTCTACGCGGCGGGCAACGCGGCGGACGGCGGCGGCACCCGCACCGGCGACCACGTCTACACCGCCAGCAAGACGCTCACGTTTGCGACGGGCACGGCGGTCGAGGAGACGCCGGCGCGGCGGGCCTTCACGCTGGAGCGCGCCTATCCCAATCCGTTCTCCGGGCAGACCACCGTCGGCTACACGCTGCGCCGGGCCGCGCCGGTGACGCTGGCGCTCTACGACGCGCTCGGACGGCGGGTGCGCCTGCTCGACCTGGGCACGCAGGCCGCCGGGCCGCACCAGGTCCGCCTCGACGCCGAGGGGTTGCCGGCGGGCCTCTACCTCTACGAACTGCGCACGCCCGACGCCCGCGAGGCCCGCCCGCTGATGCGTCTGAAGTGACGGTTGAGCTATGCCGCGACTTTTCTTTATCCTCGGTGCCGTGGCTGCCGGGCTGGCGGTGGCGCTGGGCGCCTTCGGGGCGCACGGGCTGGAGGGCCGCGTCACGCCGGAGCGGCTGGAGACGTTCAAGACGGGGGTGCTCTACCACCTGATCCACGCGCTGGCGCTGCTGGCGGCGGCCTGGGCGGCGTCGCAGTGGCCGGGCTGGGCGGTGCAGGCCGCCGGCTACCTCTTCGCGGCCGGCATCGTGCTCTTCTCGGGCAGCCTCTACCTGCTCGTGCTGACCGACACGCGGTGGCTCGGCGCCGTCACGCCCTTCGGCGGCGTCGCCTTCATCGCCGGATGGGCCTTGCTGGCGTGGGGGATCTGGCGGAGCGTCTGAGTGCTAACGTGTTTGGGTGTTAACGTGGTGTAGTTCTCGAACGTTCGAACACGCCAACACCCGCTCAGGCCACTTCGTCTTCTTCGAAAAGCAGCGTGATGCTGGGCACCAGGCCCTGCTCGCGCGCCAGGCGCAGCAACACTTCGGCGGCTTCTTCCGGCGTCTCGTACGAGCCGTGTTCTTCGGAGTCTACCGCCAGCGCGTAGCCGATCTCGTCGTCCTCGTCCGGTTTCACGTCCTCCCACTCCGTCGCTTTTTCGATGACGTAGAGGCCCTCTTCGGGCAGGTAGGCGGCCACGTAGCGCTCTTTGCCCTTCTCATGATCGATGAGGCTCAGGTTGCCGAGCGCGCCGTATTCTTCGTCGTAGAAAAGCGTTTCGGTGAGCAGGCGGCGGGTAAAATGTTCGAGGTTGAACGTGTTCATCGGCGATAGCTCGTGCTTGGGTGAAAATCGAATCCGGGCGCCGGCTTCACAGGAAGAAGAAATATAGCCCGGAGCGTGGTTCCTTCGCACACACTCGAAAGCGTGCGTTGTGTTCCGAGGGGCTAGAGCATGTTGACCAT
>JBFGTT010000603.1:0-2670 GCA_041565995.1 Rhodothermales bacterium | reverse complement strand
CCCATGTTTATCCAGGGCATGGCCGGCGTCTCCCGGCGGCTCTACGACGGCGGGGAGATCTATCAAATAGCCGAGCCGGTGCTGCACTACAACGAGTTCATGTCCATCTGCGCCTGGTTGCTGGCGCTGGCTCAGATCCCGTTCATCGTCAACTTCTTCCTGAGCATCAAGAAGGGCAAAAAGGTGCCGGACAACGCCTGGGAAGCCACCACCATCGAATGGACGGCGGCGCCTTCGCCCCCCATCGCCCACGGCAACTTCCCCAGGCTGCCGCACGCCTACCGGGGGCCCTACGAGTACAGCGTGCCCGGCGCCCCCACCGACTTCACCCCGCAGGACGAACCCGCGCCGGGCGCGACGCAAACCGTCGCCGCCGAAGCCTGACGACGCAGGGACGATGCGCCCTCCTGGCCCCTCGTCCCCCGTCCACACGACACGCCCGCGTCCCCCCGTGACGCAACGTTGAGACCCCGGAAGCAACCCAAGCGCGTAGCGCCATGCAAATCCCCTACACCGTCACGGCCCGGCCCGACACGGGCGTCTTCAACGCCAAGCTGGGCATCTGGCTGTTCCTGGCCTCCGAGGTGATGCTCTTCGGCGGGCTGTTCTCGGCCTACGTCTTCCTGCGCATCGGCGCGCCGGCGTGGCCCGGCGAGCTAGGCGGCGAGGTCTACGCCCGCGCGCACTTCATCCTCAACGTGCCACTGGCCACCATCAACACGATGGTGCTGATCGCCTCCAGCGTGACGATGGTGATGTCGTGGGCCTCGCTCAAGATGAACCAGTTCGGCCGCTACAAGCTCTACATGGGCCTGACCATCCTGGCGGGCTTCGTCTTCCTGATCATCAAGGCGTTCGAGTACGGGAGCAAGTTCTCGCACCACCTCTACCCGGCCGAGAGCACGTTCCTGGCCATCTACTTCACGCTGACGGGCCTGCACGCGCTGCACGTCTTCGGCGGCATCGTGGTCAACACCTACTTCTGGGGGCCGGGCAGCAAGATGTGGAAGACCGACCCGGCCCACTTCACCAATCGCATCGAGATCGCCGGCCTCTACTGGCACTTCGTCGATCTGGTGTGGATCTTCCTGTTTCCGACCATCTACCTGCTCTAGGAGGCGTTATGAGCGATACGGCACACCTGGAGGACATCCGAAAGCACGTGCGGGTCTACATCACCGTCTTTGCCGGCCTGGCGGTGCTGACGGTGGTGACGGTGGCGGTGGCCTTCCTGGACCTGCCCATCCTGCCGGCGCTGATCGTCGCGCTGCTGATTGCCACGGTCAAAGGTGGGCTGGTGGCCGGCTACTTCATGCACCTGGTCTCCGAGAAGAAGGTGATCTACTGGGTGCTGGCCATTACGATGGCGTTCCTGGTGTTCATGTTCATCCTGTTCATCAGCGCGCACAGCGATCAGGAGGGCGGGGTCCTTGTCTCTTAAGTCGTTCCATATTTTCTTCATCGCCGTCTCGACGCTGCTGGCCTTCGGCTTCGGCGCCTGGGGCGTCTACGTCCACCTGACCGAAAGCAATGCCGGGTACCTGGTGATGGGCCTGCTCTCGTTCTTGATCGGCATCGTGCTTATCTTCTACGGCATCAACTTCCTGCACAAGCTCAAGCACACGCGGTAACGATGGAACGCGCTGGAAAATGGGAAATCGAAAGTGGGAAAGGGTGGGAAATGACGCTTCGGCTGACTATTTTCCACTAACCATTTTCCATTTCCCGATTCCCAATACCCCTTCGTTCCCACTAACCCGGTGAAGCGATGAAGACGGGTGGAAAGACGTTGCTGGCGCTGGCGGGCCTGGCCGTGCTGGGGCTACCCGAAGCCGCCCTGGCCTGCGAGAAATGCTTCGGCGCGGGCGCCGACGGGGCCACCGCGCAGGGCATCAGCCTGGCGATGCTGGCGCTCATCGCCCTGACGGGCGTCGTCTGGGGCGGCCTGGGCATGTTCTTCGTGAACATCCGCAAACGCGCCCGCCTGCTCGAACCGGGCGACCTGGTGGTCACCGAAACCGGCGACATCCTGGCCCTGCCGCACGACGAAACCTGACGCCACACAAGGAGGACTCCTGCTATGTTCGACCTCAGCAAGTACCTGGGGCTGCCCCTCGACGCCTCGGCCCACGGTCATGAAATCGACTTCATGATGGGGCTGGTGCACTGGCTGATGCTCGCGCTGTTTCTCTTCTGGGCGCCTTTCTTCATCTACACGCTCATCCGCTTCCGCCGCAAGCGCAACCCGGCGGCCAGCTACACCGGCGTCACCAGCCGCTTCTCGACCTACCTGGAGGTGGGCGTGGTGCTGGCCGAAGTGGTGCTGCTCTTCGGCTTCGCCTTCCCGCAGTGGGCCTTCATCAAGAACGAGTTCCCGCCCGAAGAATCCGCCACCGTCGTGCACGTCGTGGCCGAACAGTTCGCCTGGAACATCCACTACGCAGGCCCCGACGGCCTCTTCGGCACGCGCAAGCCGGAACTCGTCGATACCCAGATTAACCCCCTCGGCCTCGACCCGGACGATCCCAACGGCCAGGACGACATCACGACGATCAACGAGTTGCACCTGCCCGTCGATAAGCCCGTCGTCGTACATCTGTCCTCGAAGGACGTCATCCACAGCTTCGCGTTGCCGGTGATGCGCGTCAAGCAGGACGCCATCCCCGGCCT
>JBFGTT010000602.1:0-2675 GCA_041565995.1 Rhodothermales bacterium | reverse complement strand
GGCCGCAAGGTCCACCCCGAAGACATCGACGTCGACAGGGCTTACGCCGTCTGGGGCGCCACGCGCGCGCAGCCGCCGGCCCCGCCGCAGGATCTCGCCGAAGAACCCCCCACGACGCTCGGCACCTACGTCGAGGTGGACGGCACCCGGCTCAACGTGAGGGTGCAGGGCGAGGGCGCCGTGACCGTCGTGCTCGAAGCGGGCCTGGGCGACGACCTGGGCGTCTGGGACGCCGTGCAGCGCCAGGTGGCGACGTTCGCGCGCGTGGTGGCCTACGACCGCGCCGGCCTCGGCTACTCGGACCCCGCCCCCGGACCCCGCACGCCCGAAAAGATCGCCGGGGCGCTGCACGCGCTGCTACGCCAGGCCGGCCTCGCGCCGCCCTACGTGCTGGTGGGGCACGCCGAAGGCGCCTTCTTCGTCCGCCGCTTCGCCGCGCGCTATCCGGACGAGGTGGCGGGCTTGGTGCTCGTCGATCCGAGCCACGAACGCCAGGCCGCGCGCTGGCGGGCGCTCGACGAACCGTCGTGGAAAGCCTACACGCAGGGCCGGCAGACGCTCTTTTCGATGGCGCCGGAACCGGTGCGGGCCGAATACGAAGCCGTCGCAGCCATCCTCGCCGCAGAGCGCCTGCCGGGCGCCGACTCCCTGCCCGACGTGCCGCTGGTGGTGCTGACGGCGCAGCGCCCCGCCGAGCAGCCCCGGTGGGTGGGCGAGACGCCCGCCGGGCGCAAGGCGTGGTACGACCTCCACCACGCGTGGATCGGCCAGGTGACGCACGGCGAGCACGTGCCGATGCCCGCGAGCGGCTCCTACGTCCAGCTGGAAGATCCGGAAGCCGTCGTCGCGGCCATCCGTCGCGTCGTAAACCGTGCCCGCCGGCCCGGCTTTTGAGCACCGCGTCGAGACTTGAAACGCCCTGCGTTCTGCGCGCCGCCGGCCCCGGCTCGAAGGACCGGGCGTTTCAGGGCGTGCGTGACGGCACGGAGCAGCCTCGACGCGGCCTGCCCGCCGACGCCCGCAAACGCGCGAACAGCCTGGAACCGGAGCATGGACATCGAGGAAGTCACCGAAGTCACCGGCGAGATCGTCGCGGCGATGGCGCGCCTGGTGCCGCAACTCTCGGCGTCGAACGCGGCGCCTGCGCCGGAGGCGCTCGCGGCGGTGGCGACGGCGCCCGGCACGACGCTCCTGGTGGCCCGCGACCCTGCCGCCGGCGGCGCCGTGGTAGGCACCCTGACGCTGGTGCGCTATCGCGTGCCGACGGGCCTGCGCGCCTGGATCGAAGACGTGGTGGTAGACGCCGCCTCGCGCCGCCGGGGCGTCGGCGAGGCGCTCGTGCGGGCGGCGCTGCACCGCGCCGAGGCCGCCGGCGCCGCTGCGGTCGAGCTTACCTCGCGGCCCGCGCGCGCGGCGGCCAACCGGCTCTACCGAAGGCTCGGCTTCGTCCGGCGCCGGACGAACGTCTTCCGCTTTGATTTCTCCAGCCCTACCGCCTCGCCGTGAACCCTCCCGACACACCGGCCTTGCTGCGCGTCGAGGGCGTCTCGAAGCGCTTCGGCGCCGTCCGGGCGCTCGACGACGTGCGCTTCGCGGTGCACGCCGGCGAGGTGGTGGCGCTGCTGGGCGACAACGGCGCCGGCAAGTCCACCCTCATCAAGATCATCTCCGGCAACATCGAGGCCGACGCCGGGACGGTCTACTTCGACGGGCAGCCGCTGCACGCGCACAGCCCGGCCCGCGCCCGCGCACTGGGCATCGAGACGGTCTACCAGGACCTCTCGCTCTGCCCCAACCTGGACGTGGTGACCAACTTTTTCATGGGGCGCGAGCGGGTGAAGCCGATCCTGGGCCTCCCGGTGCTCGACGAACGCGCCATGCAGGCCGAGACGGAGGCGGCGCTGCGCAGCGTCGGCGTCGACCTGCCGTCGGTGCGGGCGCACGTGGAACACCTGTCCGGCGGGCAGCGCCAGGCCATCGAGCTGGCCCGCTTCGTGCACTGGGGCGGCCGCCTGGTGATCCTCGACGAGCCGTTCGCGGCCCTCGGCGTCGAGCAGACGCGGCGCGGGCTGGAACTGATCAACCGCGTCAAGGCGCAGGGCATCGCCCTGATCGTCATCACGCACAACATGCTGCACGCCTTCCAGGTGGCCGACCGCCTGGTGGTGCTGCGCCAGGGCCGCGTGGTGGGCCTGCGCCGCACCGCCGAAACCGACCCGTCCGAAATCATCGCCCTGATCACCGGCGACGCGGCGGCGCTCTCGGCCCTGCGCCCCGACGAGCCGCCCCGGCCCTTCGGGGCGGCCTAAAGCAAGGCAGGCCAAAGCAAGAACCCAAACCAAAAGCGTTATGCGGAACGTCTTCTGGAGCGGCATACGCCCGGCGCTCGTAGCCCTGCTGCTGGCCGTCACGGCGGCAGGCTGCGCCGAACGCGAGGCCGGCAAGGGTACCATCTTCTACCTGGCACCCGGCCTGCTCGACGAGTTTCAGACCGAATCGGTCAAAGCCATCGAGACGACGTTTCAAGCCCTGGGCTACCAGGTCCGCACACTCGACGGGCAGAACCGCTCGGACGTGCAACTCAACCAGCTCGACGACGCCCTGCTGCTCGGCCCCAGCGCCATCATCCTGGCCGCCGTAGACTTCGACTCCGTCGTGCCCGGCATCGAGAAGGT
>JBFGTT010000601.1:0-2679 GCA_041565995.1 Rhodothermales bacterium | reverse complement strand
GCTGTCAGTGGGATCCGGCGGGCAGGTGCTCGTTGAGGAAGCGCGTCAGCAGGCCGTAGAGGTGGCGGCGGGTGCCCCGGCCCTCCCAGATGCCGTGCGAGCGGTTGGGGTAGGCCATCATCGTAAAGGCCTTGTTGTGCTCGATCAGCTTGTTGACGAGCGCCTCGGTGCCCTGGTAGTGCACGTTGTCGTCGCCGGTGCCGTGGACGACGAGCAGGTGGCCCTGGAGGTGCTCGGCGAAGGTGATGGGCGAGCCTTGCCGGTAGCCCTCGGCGTTCTGTTGCGGAAGGCCCATGTAGCGCTCCTGGTAGATCGTGTCGTAGTAGCGCTGGTCGGGCACCGGCGCCACCGACATCCCCGTGCGGTAGAGGTCGGGATAGCGAAAGAGCGCGTTGAGCGTCATCGAGCCGCCGCCGCTCCATCCCCAGATGCCCAGGCGCGTCGAATCCACGTAAGGCCACCGGCCGATCTGCCGGGCCGCCGCCGCCTGATCCTGCGAAGCCAGCACGCCCACGGCGCCGTAGATGACCTTGCGCCAGTGCCGTCCACGCGGCGCAGGCGTGCCCCGGTTGTCGAGGCTGACGACCAGGTAGCCCTGCTCGGCGAGCATCAGGTGCCAGAGGTAGGTGCTGCCGCCCCAGCGGTCGAGCACCGTCTGCCCCGCCGGCTCGCCGTAGACGTAGAAGAGCACCGGGTAGCGCCGGGCCGGGTCGAAATCCGAGGGTTTGAGGATCCAGCCGTCGAGCGCGACGCCCTCTTCGACCTCGATGCGGAAGAACTCGGCGGGGCCGCGCCGCAGCGCTTCGACGCGGGCGCGCAGGCGGGCGTTGTCCATCAGCGTCCGCACCGCCTCGTGGCCGGGCAGGCGGACGAGGTCGATCACGGGGGGCGTGCCGAAGCGGGAGTAGGTGTGGATGGCCCAGCGGGCGTCCGGCGAGATCTGGTAGCTGTGCGTGCCGGGCTGATCGGCGGGCGTCAGGCGCTCGGCCGCGCCGCCGCCCCGCAGCGGCGCGCGAAAGAGGTAGCGCTGCGTGGGGTTCTCCGGCGAGGCCACGTAATACACCCACCCGCCCTGCTCGTCGATCTGCGCGACGTTTTCGACGTCGAAGGCGCCGGGCGTCAGGTCTTCGACGGCGTCGCCGCTGCGGGCTACGCGGTAGAGGTGACGCCAGCCCTCGCGTTCGCTCATCCAGGTGAAGGCGGCGCCGCCATCGAGCCACTGGAGGTCGTCCACCACGTCCACCCAGGCGCTGTCGCGGTCGGTGAGGACGGTGCGCATGGCGCCGGTGCGCGCGTCGCCCAGGATCACCTCCAGCGTGTTTTGCAGGCGGTTGAAGTGCTGCATCACGATCTCGTCCGAGTTGGCGGCCCACTCCAGCCGCGCGACGTAGTGGTTGCGCAGGTCATCGGAGGGTTCGAACCAGACCGTCGGCCCGCCGTCGGCAGGCACGACGCCGACGCGGCAGGACGAGTTGGTGGTGCCGGCCTTCGGGTACTGGATGGGGATGACGAACGAGTAGAGCGAGTCGGTGTTGTTGATCAGCAGGAAGTCGCGCACGCCCTCGGCGTCGAGTTGCCAGTAGGCGATGGAGCGCCCGTCGGGACTCCATCGGAAGCCGTCGCGCAGGCCGAATTCTTCTTCGTAGACCCAGTCGAAGGTGCCGTTGATGATGGTGCGCGAGCCGTCGGGGGTCAGTTGGGTGATGCGCCCGTCGGCGAGGTCTTCGACGTAGAGGTTGTTCTGGCGGACGTAGCCGACGCGCGTGCCGTCCGGCGAGAACTTGGCGAACATGAGCGTCGCGGGCGGCGCGTCGCCGCCGAGTTGGCGGAGGGTGCCGCCGGCGAGGTCGAGCACCCAGAAGTCGCCGCGCGTATTCTGCCGCCAGACGCGCTGCGCGTTGGTGAAGACGAGCAGGCGGCGCCCGTCGGGCGACCAGGCGTAGTCGTCCACGTCCAGCGGGGTTGTCTGGCCGGGCGGCACGAGGCGTTCGGCGGCCACGAGCACGTCGCGGCGGCCCGTAGCCGGGTCGTAGCGCACGATGTCGACGCCGGGCGCGGAGGGGGCGCGTTCGAGCGTGGTGTAGCCCGTGCCGTCGTCGAGCCAGCGGGCCGGGCCGAAGCGGTCGCCGGAGAAGGCCGGCGTGCTGAAGAGTTCGTCGAGCGTGACGACGGCGGGGTTGGCCTGCTGCGCCGCCGCCGGAACCGCCACGAGGAGCGCCAGCGCCATCAACAACCTGTGCCAGGTCTTCATTGTCTTGTCCTGTGATTTGCCGGGTGGGATTACGGCCCACGCAGGGGTACGGATGCGCCCGGATCCTACCTCCGGCGTCCATCCGCAGCGATCCGCCCCCTCCAGGTGCCGTCGTGCAGCGCCACAAACTAAGCGATTTCTGCGAGGAAACCGAGCCGGTGCAAGGCATCGTCGAGCGCGGCGGCCTCTTCGGCGGCGAGCGGCGTCAGGGGCGGGCGCAGGCGTAGCCAGCCGGGCCGGTGCGTCCGGGCGGCCATCAGGTGTTTGAGCGCGGCGGTCAGCGGGAAGGCTTCGAGGGCGTGCCGGACGGCGTTCAGCCGGTCTTGCAGGGCGCGCGCCTCGCCGGTGTGCCGCTTTGCGTAGACCTCGGCGGCCAGGCCGCAGGTGACGTTGGCCGTGGCCGAGATGCAGCCGACGCCGCCGGCCTC
>JBFGTT010000600.1:0-2684 GCA_041565995.1 Rhodothermales bacterium | reverse complement strand
TTTCTTGTTGATCCGGACGAGCCCCCGGTAGCTGTTGTTCGACTGCCCGCCGGAGATGCCCTTCGAGATGATGGTGCTGGAGGTGTTGCGGCCTAGGTGGATCATCTTGGTGCCGGTGTCGGCCTGCTGGCGGCCCTTGGTGAAGGCCACCGAGTAGAACTCGCCCACTGAATGGTCCCCCTTGAGGATGACGCTGGGATACTTCCAGGTGATGGCCGAGCCGGTCTCGAGCTGCGTCCAGGAGATCTTCGAACGGTCGCCCTCGCAGATGCCGCGCTTGGTGACGAAGTTGTAGACGCCGCCCTTGCCGTGCCGGTCGCCGGGGTACCAGTTCTGGATGGTCGAGTACTTGACCTCGGCGTCCCGGTGGGCGATGATCTCGACGACGGCGGCGTGGAGCTGGTTCTCGTCGCGCATGGGGGCGGTGCAGCCTTCGAGGTAGCTGACGTAGGCGCCCTCGTCGGCGATGATGAGCGTGCGCTCGAACTGCCCCGTGCCCGCCTCGTTGATGCGGAAGTAGGTCGAGAGCTCCATCGGGCAGCGCACGCCCGGCGGGATGTAGCAGAACGAGCCGTCGGAGAAGACCGCCGAGTTGAGCGAGGCGTAGAAGTTGTCGGTGTACGGCACCACCGAGCCCATGTACTTCTGCACCAGCTCCGGGTGTTGCTGGACGGCCTCGCCGAAGGAGCAAAAGATGATGCCCAGCTTCGAGAGTTCCTCCTTGAAGGTAGTCGCCACCGAGACGCTGTCCATCACCACGTCGACGGCTACGCCGGCGAGCTTCTTCTGCTCAACCAGCGGGATGCCCAGGCGTTCGAAGGTGCGCAGCAACTCCGGATCGACCTCGTCGAGGCTCTCGTACTTCGGCCGCTTGTTGGGGGCCGAGTAGTAGCTGATGTTCTGGAAGTCGATCTCCGGGTAGGCCAGGTGCGCCCAGCGCGGGTAGCGGTCCGTATCGCGGGCGAGCGTCTGCCAGTGGCGGAAGGCGCGCAGGCGCCAGGCGAGCATCCAGTCCGGCTCGTCTTTCTTGCGCGAGATGAGCCGCACGATGTCTTCGTGGAGGCCCTTCGGCGCGGTGTCGGCCTCGATGTCGGTGACCCAGCCGTACTCGTAGTCGCTGTCGGCGACTTCGTGGAGGTAGCGGGTGTCGGTGTTCATAGGATTCGCAGGAACGTGCGCGTTACGTCGGGAGGCGCTCTTATTTGGATCGAGTCTTAATAAAACAAATCCTGTAAACAAATGTTTACACTCGCCGGGGCTGTAAACGAGAAGTTACAATGCATTTTCGGGGCCGAAGGCGTCGCCGGGGGGCCGGCCGGGCGCTCCGACGGAAACCCGCCGGGGCGCTGCCGGGTTTTCGCAGTCCGACGCCCAGACGAAGCGCACACCCCCATGGACATCCAGATCACCCACCGCGCCCTCGACAAGATCCAAGAGATCGCCCGGCACGACGCCGTCGACTTCGCCACGAGCCTGCTGCGCGTGGCCGTCGTGCCCGGCGGCTGCTCCGGGTTGACCTACGAACTCGGCTGGGACACCACCGTGCAGGAGGGCGACCGCATCACCGCCTACGGCGAGGTGCGCGTGGTGATGGACCGCCGGAGCCACCTCTACGTCGAAGGCTCCGAACTCGACTTCAGCGACGGCCTGGAGGGCAAGGGCTTCCACTTCCTCAACCCGCAGGCGGCCCGCACCTGCGCCTGCGGCGAGTCGTTCGGGCTGTAGCGATGAGGCTGTTGCCGCCGCGTCCGCCCGGCGGCCCTACCCTGGCGTGGCACGCCCATGTTTCCGACGCTGTATGCCAAGACGTTCGCCATTCTGGGCACGCAACTCTTCATCACCTGGGCCGCTACGGTCCTGGTGATTCGCT
Organism: Rhodothermales bacterium; assembly: GCA_041565995.1. Taxonomy (GTDB): domain Bacteria; phylum Bacteroidota; class Rhodothermia; order Rhodothermales; family JBFGTT01; genus JBFGTT01. Next base: position 814 of record JBFGTT010000600.1, on the reverse strand, counting down.
TTGTGGCCCGGCGCTATCACGCCAGGGCGCCCGGCATCACCGCCCGGCAGCGCGCCGACGGCTCGTTGGACTTCGACATCGACTGGCGCGTCATCAAGCCGTATTTCTACGCGCTGTTGCTTCTCGTCGTCGCCGTTTTCATCGTCCTCTACTGGAAAGGGCGGCACGATCTGGCTGTCGGCATTCCCCTTTTTTCTCTCTGGTCGATTCTGACGGGCATCGAGCTGGCCCTGGCGCTCCTCTCGGTGGACGAAAACCTGGGCGGGCGGGTCCTGGCCATCACGGTGTCTGCCACGGTGGGGTGCGCACTCGTAGGCGTCTATGCCGGCATCGATTTCGGCTTCCTGGGCACCATCCTTTTTTTCGGGCTGATGTTGTTGCTCAGCGGCAACGTGATCAGGCTGTTCCTCGGCATGCAGAGCGCCACGCAACGCGGCAGCGCCTTCTTCGGCGTGCTCGTTTTTACGGGCTACCTGCTCTTCGACTTCAACCACCTGTCGAAACTGGCCGACCGGGCGGACGCCAACACCTGGCCGGTGGCGATGGAGCTCGCCATCAACATCTACCTGGACGTCATCAACTTATTCCTGCAACTGCTGTCCGCCCTGAGCGATTCGTAGCGGGGGCAACGAGGGTTGAGAATTGAAGATCGAGGCGGCGTCCTGGGGGTGCGCTTTTTTTCGAGAATGCTTAATCATTGCCCCGACATGCAGCAGACTGTGACGATCTTAATTTGCCGCTTGCAAAAGACGGCAGAAAGCCGTATACAAGGGCACTTCCCCAACCCCTTCGCAGAAGCGCCGGGTGGGTTTCG
>JBFGTT010000599.1:0-2686 GCA_041565995.1 Rhodothermales bacterium | reverse complement strand
TGGCCGCCCTCGTCACGCGCGCCTACGACGTCGCCCTGGTCGATTACCGCCTCGGCGCCCGCGACGGCCTCGACCTGCTGCGCCAGGCCGTCGCCCAGGACTGCCCGACCCCCATCATCCTGCTCACCGGCCAGGGCGACCGCGCCGTCGACCTCCAGGCGATGGCCGCCGGCGCCGCCGATTACCTGGTCAAGTGGGAGTTCGAAGCCCCGCTGCTCGAACGCTCCATCCGCTACGCCCGCGAGCGCAAACGCGCCGAAGAACGCATCCGCCAGCAGGCCGCGCTGCTCGACAAGGCCCGCGACGCCATCTGCGCCTACGACCTCGAAGGCCGCGTCATCTACTGGAACAGGAGCGCCGAACGCCTCACCGGCTACACCGCCGACGAGATGATGGGCCAGCCGGTCGACGGACGCCTCTTCGACGAAGACGACCCCCGGCTGGCCGAGGTGCACGCCCTCGTGCAGGAGCACGGCGAATGGATGGGCGAGCTGCGCCCGAAGACCCGCGAGGGCGGCGAACTCGTCGTCGAGAGCCGCTGGACGCTCGTGCGCGACGGAGCCGGCAAGCCGCGCTCCGTGCTGGTCATCAATACGGACGTGACCGAGCGCAAGCTGCTCGAATCGCAGTTTTTACGCACCCAGCGCATGGAGAGCATCGGGCGCCTGGTCAGCGGCATCGCCCACGACCTGGGCAACCTGCTCGTGCCCATCCTGCTGGGCGCCAAAGTGTTGCAGCAACGCTTCGCCGACGACGAGCGGGCGCAGCGCACCCTGGCGATGATGCTCCAGAGCGGCCAGCGCGGCGCGGACATGGTCAAGCAGGTGCTGGCCTTCGCCCGCGGCGTGCAGGGCGAGCGCGTGCCGCTACGCCTCGACCGCGTCCTGCGCGAAGTCGAAGAACTCATCCAGGAGACGTTCCCGCGCAACGTCGTCCTCGAAACCTACCTCCCCGACGACCTGTGGCAGGTCCAGGGCGACGCGACGCAACTCCAGCAGGTGGTCATGAATCTGTGCGTCAACGCCCGCGACGCCATGCCCGAAGGCGGACGGCTGACCCTCAGCGCCGAAAACCTCGTGCTCGACAAGCGCCAGGCCCGGCGGCACCTCGAAGCCCGCCCCGGCGCCTACGTCCGCCTGACCGTGACCGACACCGGCGCCGGCATCCCGCCCGAAGTGCTCGACAAGGTCTTCGAGCCGTTCTTCACCACGAAGCCCGTGGGCAAGGGCACCGGGCTGGGCCTCTCGACGGTCTACAGCATCCTCAAGAGCCACGACGGCTTCGCCGTGGTGCAGAGCGAGGTGGGTGCCGGCACGTCGTTTCAGATCTTCCTGCCCGTGACGGCGAAGCCCGCAGAGGTCCGGAGCGACGCGCCCCACCTCCAGGTGCGCGCCGGCGCGGGCGAACTCGTGCTGGTCGTCGACGACGAGGCGTTCATCCTGGAGGCGACGCAGGCGACGCTCGAAGACGCCGGCTACCGCGTGCTCACCGCCGCCAGCGGCCAGGACGCGCTCGACGTCTGCGCCGCGCATCCGGGCGAGGTCGCCGCTGTCATCACGGACCTGGTCATGCCTGAGATGAGCGGCCTCGCCACCATCCGCGCCCTCCGCAGTGCCTACCCCCACCTGCCCATCATCGCCGCCAGCGGCGTGGCCGACGGGCAGGCGCAGGAGGCCCTCGACGCCGGCGCCCGCCGGTTCCTCTCGAAGCCCTTCACCGCCGAGGCGCTCTGCGCCGCCCTCGACGAGATGCTGGCCCGGCAAACGGCGTGAGCGGGCCTGGAAAGGGAGAGGGGGCGCAGAAACTTTTGCCTGGTAGTACTGTATGTGGTGCCACCTTGAGTCGGTCAGGGTGGCTGCATGAGTCGGTGCGACAAACCCGAAAACAAGGCACGACGCAACCCTAATGGCTTGAAGTTCAACGAACTGCTCTATCTGGCCGAGTGCAACGGGTTCGTGTTTCGCCGCCAGAAGGGAACGTCGCATCGCATCTACACGCATCCGTTCTTTGCGCGGCCCTTGCCGTTTCAGCCCGGCAAGAAGGGCGAGGCCAAGCCGTATCAGGTGCGGCAACTTCTCGATGCTATGGACCAGCTCCGTTCCCGCGAATCATGAACATCGTGGATCGCTATCTCATCCTCGTTAGCTGGAGCGACGACGACGAGGCCTTCTTAGCCACGTGCCCGGCTTTCCCGACGCTTTCCGCCTTTGGCGATACGCCGGAAGAAGCCGTCCACGAAGCGCGCCTCGTGCTGGAGGGTTTTGTCGAAATCTATCAGGAGGACGGCCTGCCGCTCCCGGAACCGGAGAACGTCGCGGCGTACAGTGGGCGGCTCAACCTGCGCATGCCCAAGACCCTGCATTACAAGCTGGCGCGGCTGGCCGAAACGGAAGGCATTTCGCTCAACACCTTGATCATTACGCGCCTTTCCGAGTCGCTTGCATCGGGCTGATAGCCCTGCACAGCCCTCGACGAGATGCCGGCCCGGCAGACGGCGTGATGCTCGGGCCACCGTTGCAAACCTGGCCGCCCCGGCGCGCGTTGGAGGGGCGCTTTCCGGTGGAATCCCGTTCCGCCTTCCTCCCCCTCGCCCTTGCTTTCGATCAGAAAAACACCTTGCTGCCTTGAGCTGGATAGATAATCTCGCGCGGCGGGAGGACGTGCGCCTCAACACCCGCACCGAGCC
>JBFGTT010000598.1:0-2688 GCA_041565995.1 Rhodothermales bacterium | reverse complement strand
GATGGCCTCCATCTTGGGCACGTTCCGCAGGATGCCCGCCCCGCCGTCCTTGCAGACGACCTTCTTGACCGGACAGCCGAAGTTGATGTCGATCAGGTCCGGCCCGACGGTGTCCACGATGTGCGCGGCCTGACGCACCTGGTCGATCTCGCCGCCGAAGATCTGGATGCCCACGGGCCGCTCCTCGTCGTAGATGTCGAGCTTCATCGTCGAGTTTTCGGCGTCGTGGACGAGGCCGCCCGACGAGATGAACTCGGTGTAGAGCACGTCGGCCCCGTAGCGTTTGCAGAGGATGCGGAACGGCGGGTCGCTCACGTCCTCCATGGGCGCGAGAAACAGCGGGCGGGGGCCGAGGTCGATGGGGCCGATGCGCATCGGGGCGGGGGGCGTCGAAAAAGGAGGAAAACGGCCTGAAACGGGCGATACCAACGAGCGCGCGGACCGGGCTGTTCCGGCGCCGCCGCCGCTGAGCCGGGCCGGCGCGGCGCAAAATCACGAACGGATTACAGCAACCGGGCGCTGGCATGCATAACCTTTCTGGAATTCTACGTAGACCCGAAGCACGAGCTTCCTCCTCACCAACTGCTGACCCGGTATGCACACGAAACAACGCGGCCTCCTGGCCACCGCCTTGCTGGCCCTGACGACGCTGCTGCTGGCTGGCTGCGGCGGCCCGAATCTCTTCGATCAGCTCCGAAGCCCCTGGTCGCTCGGCTGCTGCGGCACCGTCGTCGTCATCCTCGACGTCATCTTCCTGCTCGAACTGGCCGGCAGCACGCGCAGCCTGGCCGACAAGGTGCTCTGGGCCTTGCTCATCATCTTCTTCCCCGTACTCGGCTGCATCCTCTACTACCTCTTCGGGCGGTCCTAGGCGGGCGTTCGAGGGTTGGCGTGTTCGCGTGAACAACCCTGATACTTCAACACCCTAACACGCCGACCCCGTAACGCCCCCTACGCCACAGGCGCCGGGCGGTGGGCGCGTAGCGAGGTGCGCCAGGCCAGGTAGCCCGCCACCGCCATGCCTACGTAGAACAGGTAGAGCAGCGCGTAGAAGTAGATCTCCTTGTAGACGTAGATGCCCGTCGCCAGCACGTCTACGACGATCCAGAAGTGCCAGTTTTCGATCTTCTTCCGGGCCGTCAGCCACATGCCGGCGATGCTCAGGACCGAGGTGGCGCTGTCCCAGTACGGCAGCGAGGCGTCGGTGAAGCGGGCCAGCAGCGTGCCGAAGACGACGACGCCGAGGGCCGACAGGCCGATCAACCCACCCAGGAGACGCAGCGAACTGGTGGTCACGGGCAGGGCGGCCTCCTCGTCGGGCTTGCCGTAGAGCCAGTAGTACCAGCCGTAGGCGTTGAGGAACAGGTAGACGACGTGCAGCGCGAGGTCGGCGTAGAGACGGGCCTGGTAGAAGACGACGAAGGAGATCAGCACGTAGACGATGCCCGTGGGCCACGTCCAGATGTGCTGCTTGATCAAGAGCCAGACGCAGGCGATGCCGAAGACCAGGCCGCCGGCCTCCAGCCAGTCGATCTGACCGGCATAGTCTAGGATCAGCTCGACGATCCGGGCGGCGTCCATCTTGGGGCGGGCGCAGAGGAAAGGGACGGCTTTGCTTGCGGAATAGCTTATATTTTTGAACCGGGCGGAGGTTCGTCCGTCCTCGACCATCCCCGGCGCTGCGATGAAACCGTTCCGATCCTCGCTCCTCGTCGCCGTCCTGGCGCTGTTGCCGGCCCTCTTCCTGGTCCAGGGCTGCCGCAGCACGCAGCCCGTCGCCGGGGGCGAGCCGGCAGCGCCACGCCTGGCGCCGACCGTGCTGCTCGTCTCGCTCGACGGCTTCCGGTGGGACTACCTGGATCGCTACGAGGCGCCCACGCTGGCGCGCCTGGCCGCCGAGGGCGTCCGCGCCGAGCGCCTGGTGCCGAGCTTTCCGACGAAGACCTTCCCCAACCACTACACGCTCGTCACCGGCCTCTACGCAGCGCGCCACGGCATCGTCGCCAACACCATGTACGACCCGGTCTTCGACGCCTCGTTCAGCCTGGGCGACCGCGCGGCGGTGGCCGACGGGCGCTGGTGGGGCGGCGAGCCGCTGTGGGTGACCGTCGAAAAGCAGGGACGGCGTAGCGGCACGTATTTTTGGCCCGGCTCCGAGGCCGAGATCCAGGGCGTGCGCCCCAGCTACTGGGTGCCCTTCGACGACGCCGTGCCCGCCGCCGAGCGCGTGGCGCAGGTGCTGGCCTGGCTGGACCTGCCGCCCGCCGAGCGCCCCGTCTTCCTGACGCTCTACTTCAGTGACGTCGACACCCAGGGCCACCGGTTCGGGCCGGACTCCGAGGAGGTGGCGCAGGCCGTACGCGTCGTCGACGGCTATCTGGCGTTGCTCGTCGAGGGCCTCAAGGCGCGCGGCCTCTACGACGCCGTCAACCTGATCGTCGTCTCCGATCACGGGATGGCTGCCACCTCGTCGCAGCGCGTGCTGCTGCTGGACGATTACATTGACCTGGCCGACGTGCGCATCGTGGAGCTGCACCCGGTGGCGATGCTGATCCCCGAAGCAGGCCGCACCGAGGCCGTCTACGACGCGTTGCGACGCACGCCGCACCTGGCCGTCTATCGCAAAGAGGACGTCCCGGAGGCGTTGCACTACCGCGATCATCGCCGCATCACGCCGCTCATCGGGAT
>JBFGTT010000597.1:0-2701 GCA_041565995.1 Rhodothermales bacterium | reverse complement strand
GCGCCGCCGGGGTGCGCGTGCGACTCGAAGAGGACCTCGTCGCCGGGGCGCAGTAGCTTCAATCCGGAAGCGACCGTCGCGTTGGCCTCGGTGGCGTTGCGCATGAAGGCGATCTCCGACGGCGCCGCGCCGAAGAACGCCGCCACCGGCTCGCGCGCCGCCTCGACGCGCCGGTGGCCGGTCTCAGAGATCGTCTGGAGTGCGAGCATCGTGCGCTGCACCGCGTCGAGGACGGGGTAGGGCGCCGGGCCGAGGCCGCCGGTGTTGAGGTAGGCGCGCTCGCGCGTGAGCGGATACTGCGCGCGCACCAGCCTCCAGAAGGCGTCGTCGTCGATCCCGACGGGCGGGGGCCACGGGGATGGCGCGGCGGCCATCCACGGCCCGGCGCCCAGCGCCAGCGACCCGCTCCCCATCGTCTTCAAAAATACCCGGCGTGTCGTTTTCATTTTCGATCTCCCGGTTTCCCGCTCATCGTTCCCGGCCCAGGCGCATCTGGGCGTAGGTCATGGCGGCGACGATGACCAGCAGGACGACCGCCGCCGCCGAGGCGTAGCCCATCTCGTCGTACTGGATGCCCTGCTCGTAGATGTGGTAGACGATGGTGCGCGTGGCGTTGATGGGGCCGCCCTGCGTCATCGCCAGCACGATAGTGAAGACCTGGAACGAGCGGATCACCGCCGTGATGCACACCAGCAGCACGATGGGTCGCAACTGCGGCAGCGTGACGTAGCGGAAATCCTGCCACGACGAAGCGCCTTCGAGGCTGGACGCTTCGTAGTACTCCGGCGGGATGGCCTGCAAGGCGGCGGAAAACAGGACCAGGTCGAAGCCCAGGTTCTTCCAGACGGTCAGTCCGATGAGCGAGGGCAGCGCCAGCGCCTCGCTGAGCAGCCACGCCTGCGGCTCCACGCCGACGGAAGCCAGCACGAAGTTGAGCAGCCCGTTGGAGGCGTAGAGCCAGCGGAAGATCATCGAGGTCGCCAGCAGCGAGGTGACGACGGGGATGAAGTAGAGCGTCCGGTAGAGTCTCGCCCAGCGGCCCGTCCTTTCGACCAGCACCGCCAGCCCCAGCGCCAGCGCCACGCCGAGGGCCACGGCGACGGCCACAAACACGAGCGTGTTCGAGAGCGCCGAGAGAAATAGCGGGTCCTGGAACTGCCGCGCGTAGTTCTCCAGCCCGACGAACGGCGCATCGCGCACCAAAAGCCCGTACTCGAAGAAGCTGATGGCGACGCTCTTGAGGATCGGATAGTACTGGAAGAGCAGGAAGAACGCCAGCACGGGCAGCAGCAGCGCGTAGGCCGAGCGGCTTTCTCGCCTGCCGCCGATTCTTCCTGTGAGGCTACGCGTGGGCATAAGCAATCTCGATCTCGGCGCGCTCCCGCACGGCCCCCTGCAGGTCCACGTAGGCGCTCTGCTCCACCGTCGCGTGCTCGAAGGGCACCGACCGGCCGTTCCACGCGGCGGCGGTGGGGCGGCAGCCCTCGGGCAGGAGTACGTGGAGCGTCACGGCGGCCTGCGGGGCTTCGAGCGTCAGCGCCATCCGCTGCGCGACGGCGTCGTGCCGGTAGCGATACCCGAAGCCGGCCCCGGAGGCGGCGTAGCTTACCCGCACCGTCGCCTCCTGTTCGCCCGCCACGGCCCAGCGCGGCGCGCAGCGCACCTTCCGAAACCCGCTGTCCTCGTCCACGACGCCGCAGAGTCCCTCGACGAAGGCGTAGAGCATGGCCGAGGAGCCCCAGCCGTCGGTGGGGGTGGCCTCGGGGCTGGTGCTGGCCGCCGCCGTCGATGCGGTGCCGTCGGGGAAGTACCACAGGTAGGTCTCGCCCCGCTCGGCGATCATCCGGCGGTACTGGTCGAGCGTGGCGAGGCCGTAGCGTTCGAAGCCGTGCTCGAAGGCCGCGCGCGCCAGCTCTCCCCCGACGAGCGGCATGATGCCGCCGTTGACGTAGGCGCCGCCGACAAGCTTGTCGTCTCCGAAAACGCCGTCGGGGAAGGGCGGGTCGATGCTGAACCACTCGGCGAAGGCGGCTGTTGCAGCGCGTCTTCGCTGGTACTCCCGAAGGATCGCCACGGCGATGGCGGGCGTCGCCAGGCCCCGGCTGATAGCCATCGGGTTACTCAGGCTCAGTTGCTCGGCCTCGTCCACACCGTCGATGGCGACGGGCGTGAGCTTGAAAAAATGCGTGTAGAAGCGCCCGTTGAAAAGCAGCGCGTTGGCCCGCTCGCGCACGCCTTCGGCCACCTCGCGCCACCGGGCCGCCGCCTCGCTGCCGCCGGCGGCGTCGTACATCCGGCCGAGCAGCACGGCGGCCTCGTAGAACCCGCTGTTGTCGCCGTGCATGAGGCCCCAGCAGGTGTCGTCGGTGATCTGAAAGTTGAGCCAGGGCGCGCGCCCGGCGGTGTAGTCGAAGTCCCACGTGTCGATGGTGTAGGGGCGTTTGACGAGACCGTGCGCAGCGTCCCAGCGCCAGGGATGCGTCATCGTGTAGGTCAGCGCGCGCTCGCAGGCGGGCAGCAGGGCGGCCATCCAGGCGTCGTCGCCGGTAGCCTGCCAGGCCAGGTAGGCGGCCTTGACGAAGCGGTACTCGACGTCGGCCTCGACGGGCACGCGCACCCACTTTTCCCAGTTCTCGCGCGCCCCCGGCTGCTTTTCGGGCACGGTGGTCACGTAGTCGAAGATGCGCCCGTTGGCGGCCTG
>JBFGTT010000596.1:0-2709 GCA_041565995.1 Rhodothermales bacterium | reverse complement strand
CGCCCTTGGGCGCGTAGAGCTTGTGCCCGGTCACCGAGAGCAGGTCCACGCCCAGCGCCTCGACGTCCACCGGGATCTTGCCGACGGACTGCGCGGCGTCGGTGTGGAAGAGCGCGCCGTGGCGATGCGCGATGGCCGCCAGCGCGGCGACGGGCTGGATGGTGCCCACTTCGTTGTTGGCGTGCATCACGCTCACCAGCAGCGTCTCCGCCGTGCAGGCATGCTCCAGGGCTTCGGGATCGACGAGGCCGGAGGCGTCGACGGGGAGCACCGTCAGGCCGAAGCCCTGCCCTTCGAGCCACCGGCACACCTCGATGACCGCCGGATGCTCGACGGCGGAGGTGACGACGTGGCGGCCCCGCGCCCGCCCGGCCAGCGCGGCGCCCTTGAGGGCGTAGTTGTTGCTCTCGGTGCCGCCGCTCGTGAAGACGATCTCCGACGGCGCGCAGCCCAGCAGCGCCGCCACCTGCGCCCGCGCCGCCTCCACGGCGCGCTTCGTCGTGGCGCCGTAGACGTAGGCGCTCGACGGGTTGCCGAAGTGCTCGTAGAGAAACGGCGCCATCGCGTCGGCCACTTCGCGGGCTATCGGCGTGGTGGCGTTGTAGTCGAGGTAGATCGGAGGCATGAGGGTAGCGTGCGGTGGTGAGGGAAGGTGCGGCGCCGGTCCCTCTCCAATAACCACTTCTCGACAATCATTTTCCAGTAGTCATTTTCCCCTGACCATCCTGCTTGACCCTTGTCCCCTCGAATCGATACCTTTAGCCCTGCCCGACCTCCTCCCCGTCCTCTTTACCCGCATCATGAAAAACCGCACCCTCGTGCTCGCCCTCGCCCTAGTCGTCCTCGGCTGCGAAGGAACTTCGACCCCTGCGCCGGAAGCCGCCGCCGACGCCCAGGCGTTCCTCGATAGCTACACGCCCACCTACCAGGCGCTCGACTACACCGCGTCGAAGGCAGAGTGGCGCTCCAACACGCACATCGTCGAGGGCGACACGACGGCGGCGTACGAGACGCGCCGGGCCAGCGAAGCCCGCGCCGCCTTCACCGGCAGCGTCGAAAACATCGAGCGCGCCCGCGCCCTGCTCGCCCACCGCGAGGCGCTGACGCCGCTCCAGCAAAAACAACTCGACAAGATTCTCTACGTCGCCGCCAACAACCCGCAGACTGTGCCCGACGTGGTCAAGGCGCGCATCAAGCTCGAAACCGAACTGACCGAAAAACTCTACGGCTTCGACTACCGCCTCGACGGCGCTTCCGTCTCGACCAACGAGATCGACCGGCGGCTGCGCGAGGAGAACGACCCGGCGGCCCGCCTGAAGGCGTGGACGGCCAGCAAAGAGGTCGGCAAGGTGCTCAAGGACGGCCTGGCCCGGGTGCGCGACCTGCGCAACCAGACCGTGCAGGCCCTCGGCTACGACGACTTCTTCGCCTACCAGGTCTCGGACTACGGCATGACCTCCGCCGAGATGATGGACCTGATGCGCCAGATCAACCGCGAACTCTACCCGCTCTACCGCGAACTGCACACCTGGGCGCGCTACGAACTCGCCGCGCGCTACGGCGCCACCGAGGTGCCCGACCTGCTCCCGGCGCACTGGCTGCCCAACCGGTGGGGCCAGGACTGGAGCGCCCTCGTGACCGTTGAGGGTGCCGACATCAACCAGGGGCTGGCCTCCTGGACGGCGGAGGACGTGGTCCGGCAGGCCGAAAAGTTTTACGTCAGCCTCGGCTTCGAGGCACTGCCCGAGAGCTTCTACGAACTGTCGAGCCTCTACCCGCTGCCGCCCGACGCCGGCTACAAAAAGAACAACCACGCCTCGGCCTGGCACATGGACCTCGACCGCGACGTGCGCTCGCTGATGAGCGTCGAGCCGAACGCCGACTGGTACGAGACGACGCACCACGAACTCGGCCACATCTACTACTACCTCGCCTACAGCACCCCGGAGGTGCCGCTGCTGCTGCGCCGGGGCGCCAACCGCGCCTTCCACGAAGCCGTCGGCAGCCTGATGGGCCTGGCCGCCATGCAGAAGCCCTTCCTCGGCCAGGTCGGCCTGCTGCCCCGGGACGCCTCGGCGGACGCCGACGTGCAGGCGCTGCTGCGCGAGGCGCTCAATTACGTCGTCTTCATCCCCTTCTCGACGGGCACGATGAGCAGCTTCGAGCACGACCTCTACACCGAGAACCTGCCCGAAGACCAGTTCAACCGGCGCTGGTGGGACATCGTGCGGCAGTACCAGGGCATCGCCCCGCCCGCCGAACGCGGCGCCGACTACGCCGACGCCGCCACCAAAACCCACATCATCGACGATCCCGGCCAGTACTACGACTACGCCCTCTCCAACCTCCTCCTCTTCCAACTCCACGACCACATCGCCCGCCAGATCCTCCGGCAGGATCCCCACGCGACCAACTACTTCGGCAGCCGCGCCGTGGGCGACTTCCTGCGCCGGATCCTCTCGCCCGGCGCCACGGCGGACTGGCGCGCGCTGCTGCGCGAGACCACCGGCGAGGACCTCAGCGCCCGCCCCATGCTGGCCTACTTCGAGCCGCTGATGGCGTACCTGAAGCAGCAGAACGAAGGCCGCACCTACACGCTGCCGCCGCCCGAGGGTTCGTGAGCGAAGAGCAGTTTCCGGGTGATCCCTTGCAACCAACCCTGCGATCCGATGAGGACACGGCCTGTACTGCCCATCACGGCGCTCCTCT
>JBFGTT010000595.1:0-2720 GCA_041565995.1 Rhodothermales bacterium | reverse complement strand
GGTACGAAGGGACGAAAAGGCAAAAGAGGCCTCGTCGTCTCGTCGATTCATTGACCGTTACCCGTTCTCAGAAATGATTGTGCAAAAGGTCTGTCATCCTGATCGACGAAGGAGCTGCCCGAAACGCTGCCAACCCGTCGCCTACCAACCCGCTCCCTACCCTGAGCCGGCCTTGGCAAAATCGGCGTCTCCGCCCCTCGTCTTTTCGTCCACACGTCCATACCTCCACACGTCTTTCCGCCCCCGCATCAGTCCGAAGCCCAACGGGCACCCCGGCGCCATCGGCTGCGCCCGGAGCCGGTCCCGGCGCAGGCGGGGTGTCGTCCGGATGACACCGCCGCGCGCTTGCACACGCATTCCAAAGAACGGGTATTAGCCATGTACCGACGCCTTGCCATCTTGCTGTTGCTCTGCGGCCTGCCGCTGGTTGCGCCGGCGCAGGAGGCGCCCTACCTGGTCGTCCTCGGCGTGGCGCAGGACGGCGGCGTGCCGCAGGCGGGCACGAAGGCGCATCCGGGATGGGACGACGCAGCCCGCCGCCGGCACGTCGTCTCGCTGGCCCTCGTCGATCCGGCCACGTCGCAGCGGTGGCTCTTCGAGGCCACGCCCGACCTGCGCGAGCAACTCCACCGGCTCGACGCCGTCGCTCCGGTCGAGGAGACGCCGGGCCTCGACGGCGTCTTTCTGACGCACGCCCACGTGGGCCACTACACCGGGCTGATGTACCTGGGCCACGAGTCGATGGGGGCGCGGGGCGTGCCGGTCTACGCCCTGCCGCGTATGCGCGCCTACCTCAGCGGCAACGGCCCGTGGGATCAACTCGTGCGCTACGGCAACGTCGCCCTGGCGCCCCTCGAAGCCGGCGTGCCCGTCCGCCTCAACGACCGCCTGACGGTCACGCCCTTCCTGGTGCCGCACCGGCAGGAGTATAGCGAGGTGGCCGGTTTCCGCATCGACGGGCCGACGCGCGCCGTGCTCTTCATCCCGGACATCGACAGCTGGACGCAGTGGGACGCCGAGGGCACCCGCATCGAGGACCTGATCGCGCAGGTGGACGTGGCCTACCTCGACGGCACCTTCTTCGCCAACGGCGAGATTCCGGGCCGCGACATGTCCACCTTCCCGCATCCGTTCATCACGCACAGCATGGCGCGCTTCGAGGCGCTGCCGCCGGCGGAGCGCGCGAAGGTCCGGTTCATCCACCTCAACCACACCAACCCCGCCCTGTGGCCCGACAGCGACGCCCGCCGCGCCGTCGAAGCGCAGGGCTTCCGCGTGGCCGAGGAAGGCGAGCGCGTAGGGCTGTAGCGGCGGGGAGGAGGGGACGAGGGTTACGTGTGGACGTGTGGACGTATGGGCGAGAAAGCGATTCGTCCTTTCGTCGTCTCGTCGATTCGTCGTCTCGTCATCTCACCGCGTATCTTGCTCGGCCAGCCGCCTGGCTCTGCGGTTGACGAAGGGCGAGGCGAGCAGCGCGTCGGCCAGGCGGTCCTGCGCGTTCGGCCCCGTCATGCGGGGATGCGCGCGGGTCCACTCGGCGTATCGGCGGTGCGTTTCGCGCATCACGTCGAGGACGGCGGCACGGTTGCGGCGGCCTCTCCACGAGAGGCATCGCCTCCGGTGGAGGCGCTCGTACACCTCGTCGTCGGCGCCGTAGAGCAGGTCTTTGAAGGCGGTGGGTGGCAGCGCCATGGGGCCGGTTTGCGTGGGGAGGATGCGGTTACGGGGTCTCGGCGCGGCGTTGCTCCGGCAGGCCGAGGCCGTGCAGATTCTGGGCCAGGAAGGTCTTCGGGAACGTCTCGTCGCCGGGGAAGCCCAGTTCGAGGTCGCGTCCGTCGTAAGGGATGGAGGCGGTGCCGAAGAGGTAATCCCACAGGCTCAGCGTCAGGCCGAAGTTGACGCCGTAGGGATGCCCCTCCGGCCAGCGCCTGGCGTGGTGCCAGACGTGCATCTGCGGGTTGTTGAGCACGTACCCGAGCGGCCCCAGCGGCAGCTTGAAATTCGAGTGGTTGAAGTGCCCGACAGCCAGCGTGAAGATGTGCACGATGAAAAAGTCGTCGATGCCGAAGCCGATCATCGCCAGGGGGACGTATTCGAGCGCGCGGTAGACGACGTTCTCCATCCAGTGAAAGCGCAGGTGGGCGGCAAAGCCGAGTTGCTCGACCGAGTGATGCACCTTGTGGAACTCCCACAAAAAAGGCACCCGGTGCAGCAGCCGGTGGATGTTCCACTGGATGAAATCCCGCACGACGAACAGCGTCGCAAGCTGCGCCCACACCGGCCACGCGTTGACCTCGACGGCGACCAGGTTGGTGACGCCGAAGAGGCCCAGGAAATCGTTGAAGAGGTTCACCACCACGTCGGAGGCGGCGTTGTAGATGACGAGCGAGAAGAGAAAGAAATTGAAGAACATGTAGAAGAAGTCCAGCCAGAAGTCCTTGCGGAACCTGGGCTGGTCCTTGCGCCAGGGGCGGATCCATTCTAGCACGAGGAAGAACGCCGAGACGCCCAGGAGCCAGTAAAAATAGTTGTGCCAGCCCGGATGCGTGATCTCGTGCCAGAGGTAGCGGGCGTAGCCCGTGTAGCCGTCGCGGAAGATGGTGAGGTATTTTTCCATGCGCGAAACGGGGGGCGTCATACGGGAGGGGGCCCATGACACGTTTCATGCCCCCCGAAGTGCCCCCTGCCGCCGCAGCCGTCGCACCGCCCCGGCGACGGCT
>JBFGTT010000594.1:0-2730 GCA_041565995.1 Rhodothermales bacterium | reverse complement strand
GGGGCCGAATACGCCTGGCGCCCCGCGCAGCGCTTCGAACTCGTCCTCGGCGGCAGCCTCGACGGCATCGCCACGCCCCGGACGGGCGACAAGCCGGCCCGCGATCCGCAGATCGATTTCGGCGTCACCTCCGGCGCGCGCTACGACCTGGACGACGCCTGGCGCCTCCGCGCCTCGGCAGGGCGCAAGGTCCGCTTCCCGACGATGCGCGAACTCTTCGGCGAAGCGCTGGGCCGCTTCCTGCTCAACCCCGGCCTCAAGCCGGAGTCGTCGCTGCTGGCCGAGGCGGGCGTCGGGATCCGGCACGAGCGCCTCAGCGGCGAGGTGGTGGCCTTCTTCACCCGCACCTTCGACACCATCGACCAGCGCTCGATGCTGTTGCCGGGCGAGAACCAGCCCCGGCGGCAGCGCTTCAACCTCGACGGCAGCCGCGTCTTTGGCGTCGAGGCGGCGGGCGCGGCGCGGCCCCTGCGCGGCCTCTCAGTCGAAGGACACCTGACCTGGATGCACGCCCGCGCCCTGCTCGACGGCGCCACGCGCCGCCTGGCCGAGCGGCCCGAATGGCTGGGCACGCTGACGCTGCTGCACAACGCGCCGGGCGGCTTCTCGGCGCTGTTCCAGGCGGTCCTGACCGGGCGTGCCTACAGCCCGGACGAAGAGGACGTCTTCCAGGAGCTGCCCGCCTCACTCGTCGTCAACGCGCGGCTCGGCTACCGGCTCCTCCAGGTCCGGCGGCGCACGCTGGCCGCCGAATTCTTCGCCCGCGTCAACAACGCCGCCGACGTCGTGGCGCTGCCGCAACTGGGCCTGCCGGGGCCGGGGCGGGAATTTTTTTTCGGGATCGCCGTGTCGTTCTGATCAGCCGGTCGCCCCCGGAGCACGCAGGACGTGCTGGCTGTGTGCCTGCGGCGCGGCGGCGAAAAAGGGCTTTGTCCTGGCCCAGGTTTCTCGGAAGAGATCGCTGCGACGGTAGCGTTCGAGGGCCTCGGCGTCGTCCCAGTGGCTACAGGTGGTGAGGACGTTGGCAAAGCGCTGGTCCTGCCACAGTTCGAGGTGGCGACAGCCGGGAAAGGCGCGGATCTGCGGCGCCGAGGCGTCGAAGAGCGCCAGGAAGGCCTCCAGCGCGTCGGGGCGGAAGGTCATGCGGACGAGGCGGATGAGCAAGGAGGCCGGCGTGAAGGTGGCGAGGAAGGTTCGGGCAGGGCAAAGTGCACATGAAGAATGGCAAATTGCAAATGGCTAAGGAGCGTTTTTCTGAAGCTGTCGGACGTTGCGCCTGGCTGTCCGGATCGATTGAGCCAGGATATTCATGAGTTGACGGTTCTCCTCGATCAGGTCAGCCAGCCGTTCCTCAGGTAACAGCTCAGCCCTGGCGATGAGCCGAAGCCAGACCCGTGTTTCACGTAAGCTCTTTCAGGCCTATGCTCAATATGTGGATGAAAGCTCTCCGGCTCTCGGCGGCACGGCCCTCTGCGTAGTTCGGGGCCGGAGAGGTGCCGCAGCGCACCAGTTGACCGGCGATATGACGCCCGAGGCGCGTCTCCGGTAGTGTATCCACAAGCGTCCCGATCCGCACGGCGAAGTCCAACAGCCGGTTTTCCATCGCCTCCGGTGTCATGGGGCCTCGATGCATTTTGCAAGGATCCATCTGCAATGGTCATTATGCAGTCACTCTTCGCCCAACAGATACTGCCCGACTTTGCACGAGAGGCAGCGGGCTTCGGCGCAGCGGGTGCGGTAGAGCTGATGCAAACCCTGCGCGGCGAAGGCATCCCGCGGACGCGTGCCCAGCGCAGCAAAACGGCGCGTGACCTCGTCGCTTTCGGGCGGCAGCGCGCGCAGCACGGCGAAGACGGAGGCTTCGAGGGCCGGGTCGGCGGTCTGCTCGGCGTGCAGCAGCAGCACGGGCACGACGGCGTTGGCGATCAACGCGTCGAGGCGCGAGCGGCCAATCGACGGCGCGCGCGGTTTGGTGGCCTTTTCGAGCCGGACGTGGGTTTCCCAAAACGGGCCGGGCGTGGCGCGTAGCGCCTGGCGCAGGGCCTCCGCCGGCTCGGCGGCGCGCAGGGCCTCGCCCAACCGACCCAGCGGGTCGCGGTGCAGCACGCCGCCTGCGCGCAGCATCGCCACGGCCTGCGCGATGCGCAGCGGCGGGAAGTTAGCCGGGCGCAGCCGGAAGAAGCGCCACGCCGCGCGGTCCATCGCCGGGACGTCGAAGCGGAGCCGCAGCCGGTCGAAGCGTTCGCGCAGGTCCATCGCGTAGTCGGCAGAGGCGCGGTCGCTTCGGAGGAGGTCGGCGGGCGCGGGCAACAGGCCGGCGGCGCCCAGGTGCAGGGCTTCGAGGTCGAGCGCGTCGGGAATCTGCCGGACGAGCGGCAGCGGCAGGCGGCGGGCCAGGGCCGTCATCGCCTCGGCGTTTTTGGCGTAGCCCAGCGCCGCGAACAGGCGTTCGTGCAGCAGTGCTTCGAGGTCGGGCGCTTGCAGGTACGTTGCGGCCAGCCGGTCCCGCTTGGCCTGCATCCGCTCCACAGCCAGTGCTTCGATCCACGCTTCCCGGATCTCGGCGGGCACGCGCGCCCAGCTTGCGGCGCAGAGCAGCGGGCCGGCGGGATGCGCGTAGAACTGGTAGAGCAGGGTGCGCAGCGGCGCGTCGAGGTGCGGGTAGAGGATCAGTTCGGGCAGCGGCGTGCCGTCGGCGCGGAGCAGGCCGCCGGTCCAGATGTCGGCGTG
>JBFGTT010000593.1:0-2734 GCA_041565995.1 Rhodothermales bacterium | reverse complement strand
CTTCGGGCGCACGGGCAACTTCGGCTACGACGACGTGATCGACCTGCTCTTCGAGGAACGGCCCCGGCAGATCGCCGAGTTCGTCTGCCGCAAGCTCTACCGGGAGTTCGTCTACGCCGCGCCTGACGAGGCGCTCGTGGCCGAACTGGCCGACGTCTTCGTCGCCAACGACTTCGAGCTGTCGCCGGTGGTGCGGGCGCTTTTCAAGAGCGCGCACTTCCACGACGAGCAGGTCATCGGCGCGCAGATCAAAAGCCCCGTGACGATGCTGACGGGCCTGCTGCGCGAGATCCACTTCGAAAGCCCGCCCGACAACCTGTTCGTCTTCCTCGACCGCTTCGCCTACTTCATGGAGCAGCGCGTGCTCGACCCGCCCAACGTGGCCGGCTGGGAGCAGCACCACGCCTGGCTCAACACCACGACGCTGCCCATCCGCTGGCTCGTCTCCGAGTACCTCGTCTACGGCAGCCGCAACCAGCAGCCCGTCGACCTGGTGCCGCTCTCGGAGATGCTGCTGAGCGCCCTCGACAAGGCGGTTGATCCGGCGGATCCGGCCAGCGTCTTCGCGCTGCCGCTGGCGCTGGCCGAGCACCTGCTGCCCGTCCCCGTCGAGACGCTCGACATCAACGCGCCCTCGGAGGACTTCGCCGGCGACCTGGCGGGTAATCCCATCCCGGACGACGTGGCCGCCGGGCCGGCCTACGCGCTCGACCTGGCCAAGATCTTCCTGCTGGGCGTGCCCTGGTACGAGTGGAGCCTCTACCGCGAAGAGGCGCCGTTCCTGCTGCTCAACTTCACCCGCTACCTGACCCAGACGCCCGAATTCCAGCTCACTTGAGCGGGCAGGCGGCGCCCTCCGTCTTACAAAAACCGACGAGAGCCATGTGTGATCATCCCTCGACTCCGAAGCCCGCCGCGCCGCGTTACGGAAGCTGCCTCGAACACGGCCCGGCGCACGTGCGGGACCACGCCTTCTGGTCGCGCCGCGACTTTCTCTCCGGCATGGGGCTCGCTGCCGCCGGCGGCGCCTTCCTGCTCGGCGGCACGCCCGTGCGCGCCTTCGGGCAGACGCCGCTGCTGGCCCACCTACGCGCCCTGGAGACCGACCGTGTGCTGGTGCTGATCCAGCTCAACGGCGGCAACGACGGCCTCAACACGGTGGTCCCCAAGGAGGACGCGCTCTACTACAACGCCCGGCCGCAACTGGCCATCGCCAAAAACGAGACGCTGGCTATTCCGGGCAGCAGCGAGCTGGGCTTCCACCCGTCGTTCAACGCGCTGACGCCGGTCTACGGCGAGGGGCACATGGCCACGCTTCAGAACGTCGGCTACCCGACGCCCGTGCTCTCGCACTTCGCCTCGACCGACATCTGGCTCTCGGCCAACCCCGGCGAAGAGATGCCCACGACCGGCTGGCTCGGGCGCTACCTGGACGGTGCGTATCCCGACTTCGAGGAGACGCCGCCGGCCTACCCGCTGGCGGTGCAGATGGGCGGCCTCTCGTCGATGCTCTTCCAGGCGGACGGGGCCAACCTGGGCATGTCGCTGGCCTCGCCCGAACTCTTCGAGCGCATCGCCGAGGAGGGTGTCATCTACGACGTGTCGAACCTGCCCTCGACCACCTACGGCGCCGAGATGGCCTTCGTGCGCACCGTCGCCAACGACTCGTTCCAGTACGCCGGCGCCATCCAGGCGGCCTCGCAGGTGGGCGAAAACCGGGTCGAGTATCCGGCCAATAATCCGCTCTCGGGCAACCTCTCCATCGTGGCGCAGCTCATCAAGGGGCGGCTGGGCGCGCGCATCTACCACGTCTCGATCGGCGGCTTCGACACGCACGCCAACCAGGGAGGCCAGCACAGCAACCTGCTACGCAACCTGGCCGAGGCCGTCAAAGCCTTCCTCGACGACCTGGCTGCCGACGGATGGAGCGACGAGGTGCTGGTGATGACCTTCTCCGAGTTCGGGCGGCGCGTCAACCAGAACGGCTCCGCCGGCACCGACCACGGCACCGCCGCGCCGCTGTTCCTCTTCGGCAGCGGCGTCGAAGGCGGCCTCTACGGCGAGGCCCCCGACCTGGCCGACCTCGACCAGACCGGCAACGTCAAGTTCGACATCGACTTCCGCGCCGTCTACGCCACGGTGCTGCAAGACTGGTTCGGGCTGGCCGAGGAGACCGTCGCGCAGGTGCTCGGCGGCGCCTTCGGCTCGCTCGGCTTCGTCAGCGACCCGGCTACGCCCACGGCCAACGAGCCGGAGCCGGTGCCGCAGTCGTTCACGTTGCATCAGAACTATCCCAACCCGTTCAACCCGGCCACGACCATCACCTACACGCTCAGCCGCACCGAGCGCGTCACGCTCCGGGTCTACGACGCGCAGGGCCGCCTCGTGCAAACCCTCGTCGACGGCACGCAGCCGGCAGGCCCGTACGCGCTCTCGTTCGACGCCGGGCACCTGCCCAGCGGCGCCTACTTCTACCGCCTGCAAACCGCCGAAGGCATGCGGACGCGGCAGATGGTGCTGGTGCGGTAGCGCGGCGGCCCGGCCCGCCCACACGAAGCGCGGCGCCCGAGAGCGGACGCCGTGCTTATTGCCCTCAGAGGCTGTTTGGTAAGATGATCCGGGGCTGCGCACGGCTCTTTTCGCGGGAGCAACGCCCGCTTGATCGCCCCGTAGCGCTGCTACGGGCCTCGAAAGTCGTGTGCCGCTCCCACGAAAATCCCCTCGTGCTCGCCTG
>JBFGTT010000592.1:0-2738 GCA_041565995.1 Rhodothermales bacterium | reverse complement strand
CGTCCGCCCGGTGTGGCTCGTCGCGGGCACGCTGATCCTGGGCGTCGGGCTGATGCTCTGGGCGGTGTTCCTGGTGCCGCCGTGGCTGGGCGGCTGGATGACGGCGGAGGCGTTCCAGGTGCTCCGGTGGGACCTGCTGGCGCTGCTGGGGCTGGCGCTGACGGCGGCGCTGCTGCTGGAGCGGCTCTGGGGGTGGCCGCGCACGGCGTTGCTGGCGGCGCTGCACACGCTGATCCCGCTGCTGCTGCTGCTGCCCATCTTCGAAGTCGGATGCATCCGCGTGATGGGGTCGCCGCTGGACTGGTCGTTGCTGGCCTACGTACTGCGCAACCTGGGCGAGAATCTGCCGGTGCTCGCCAGCGAGGTGGGCGCCGCCGAGGTGGTATTGCTGCTGCTGCCGCTGGCGATCACGCTGCTGCCGCCGGCCCTTGAGCGCCTGCCGGCCCTGCGCCGGTGGCTGCGTGCCGCGCCGGCGCCGGCGCCCGGGCGAAGCTGGCAGATGGCCCTGGCGGCGCTGCCGCCGGCGCTGCTGCTGGCGCTGGCGCCCGCCACGACGCTGCCGCCCACGCACCGGACGATCTCCTACGCCGGCATGGCCCGCAGCATGCTCGCCGACCCGTCGTGGGAGCCCGAAGGCTTCGAGAGCCTGGCCGCCAGCCACACGCTGCCCTTCGACATGGAGAACCTGCGCCTGGTGCCCACCGACAGCACCCGCCGCCTCAACGTCGTCGTCGTCATTCTGGAGTCCTTCCGCAGCCGCTCGACGACGCCCTACAACCCGGCGCTGGCAACCACGCCGTTCCTGGACGAGCTGGCCCGCCGGTCGCTGTTGGTCGAGCACATGTACGGCATCGTCTCCTACACCAACAAGTCGCTCGCGCCCATCCTGGCGGGCGTCTACCCGGAGTTGAGCCGCGAGATCGTCGAGGCCGAACCGGGGGCGGTGCCGGGCGTCGGGCTGCCGGCGCTGCTGCGGCCCCTGGGCTACCGATCGGCCTTCTTCACCCCCGCCACGATGCTCTTCGAGCGCAAGGACCGGATCCTCAATAACCTCGGCTTCGACGACGTTCGCGGCGACGCCTCCTACGCCAAAGACGGCTTCCACGTAGCCAACTACTTCGGCTACGAGGACCGCATCATGCTCGCGCCGAGCCTGCAATGGGTGGACGAAGTGACCGCAACGGGCCAGCCCTTCTTCCTGAGCTACCTGACGCTGACGGCGCATCACCCCTACAAGACGCCGCTCGCGTTCCCGCGCCAGCCGTTTGCGCCGAACGACCCCGCCCTCAACGATTACCTCAACGCGCTGCACTACACCGACGCCTTCCTGAAAGATCTCTTTGAGGGAGTTGAAGCGCGCGGGCTGGTGGATTCGACGCTCTTCATCCTCCTGAGCGATCACGGCGAAGCCTTCGGCGAGCACGGCCTGATCACGCACGGAGACGTGATCTGGGACGAGGCGCTCCACACGCCGGCCCTCCTCTTCAACCCGGTACTCTTCCCCGAGGGCGGCCGCATCACCGGCAACCGCCAGCACACGGACGTGCTGCCCACCGTCGCCGACGCGCTGGGCTTGCGGCTCGAAGGCGGCGCCTATCCCGGACGCTCGCTGCTGCGCCCCGTCCCCGACGACCGCCTCCTCTACCACAGCGCCCGCGACGGCAACATGGTGATGGCCCTGCGCCAGGACTCGCTCAAGTTCTTCTACTACAACCGCCGCCAGCCGATGCAGGTCTTCGACGTGCGCAACGACCCGCTCGAACGGCGCGATATCGCCGAGCAGATCTCGCCCGACCGCCTCAAGTCTGCCGAGTTGAGCCTGTTGCTCTGGCGCAAAAGCGTGCAGCAGATCTACCACGACCGGCAAACCGAGCTGCTGGCTACGCGCTGAGACGCCGCGCAGAGGACCGTGGCGCGGCGCCCACGCGGCACAGCTTAGTTTGCCATGCGAAGCGCCGATATTAGCGCTGCCGGATGTCCCCACGGAACCCGTCTCCTTATGTCCTCTCCGTACGCCCGCCGCATCGAGGAAAAGAGGGCCGTGCACGGCGCCGAGCGGATAGTGAGCCGCGCGCACGTGCCCTTGCTGCTCCTGCTGAGCGTCCCGCTGACGTTTGTCTATCTCGCACAGGCACTCGTTTTCATCCGGGGCTATCAGGATTTGCGCGTCTTCGTGTGCCTGTTGGAGTTGCTTTTCGTGGGCGCGGTCCTCTTTCATCCCGGTCGCGGGCGCGACGCCGCCGGCGTTCCTGCTGCGGCGGCGGGCTGGCTCTTTCTGGCCTGGCTGGCCGCCGCGTCGATCTCGGTCGCGCTGTCGGCTCAGCCGATCCAGGCGCTGATCCGGCAGGCGGAATGGGTGTGCCACGCCCTCTTCGCCTTTACGCTCTGGCGCCACCTGCGGCGCCATCCCCGGCACGTGAAATGGATCCTCGTGATGATCCCGCTGGGTTTTTTCTTGGTCGGCCTGGTGCTCGTGGCGTTCTGGTTCTCGCTGCAGGAACCGGCGCGGCACAACTGGTGGAACGGCACGCCGTTTTTCCCGCACGTCCGGTATCTGGGCTACTACGCGCTCGCGGCGCTGCCTTTTTGCGCGGCTCCGCTGCTGAATCTGGGGGCGCGCGCGGCATGGCGAGATCACCTGCCGGCGCTGGCCGCCATGACGTTCTGCTGGACGTTCCTGTTCTGGACGGGAGGACGGGCCGCCGCCGGTTCCGCCGTGGTGGGTCTGGCGCTCGTGG
>JBFGTT010000591.1:0-2743 GCA_041565995.1 Rhodothermales bacterium | reverse complement strand
GAAAAGCTGGCCCACTACGCCGACGCCGCCTTCGACATCCAGTACCAGTTTCCCATCGGCTGGCAGGAGATCGAGGGCATCCACAGCCGCACCGACTTCGACCTGCGCCGCCACCAGGAGTATTCCGGCAAAAAAATGGAATACTTCGACCCGCAAACGCAGGAGCGCTACATCCCCTACGTCGTCGAGACCTCGGCGGGGCTGGACCGCACCATCCTGATGCTCCTGAGCGATGCCTACCGCGAGGAGGACGTGGAGGGCGAGCAGCGCGTGGTGATGGCCTTCCACCCGAAGATCGCGCCCATCAAGGCCGCCGTGCTGCCACTGGTCAAGAAGGAGGGGATGCCGGAGATCGCCCACGCCATCGAGCAGGACCTGCGGCGGCACGTCAACACGTTCTACGACGAGAAGGGCGCCGTGGGCCGCCGCTACCGCCGCATGGACGAAGCCGGCACGCCCTACTGCGTCACCGTCGACGGGCAGACGCTGGAGGACGGCACCGTGACCGTCCGCGACCGCGACACGATGGAGCAACTTCGCCTGCCGCAGGACAACGTGGCCCGCTTCATCGAGGACAAAATCCGCGAGGGGCAGCCCGTCGGGTGAGCCGCGCCCGGCAAGCTACGGCGGCGGGCGGCGCGTCTATTTTTTTTCGGTGCGGCGCCCCGGCACCGCCGCCGGCGGAACCCAACGGGCGTCCTGGCTTCTATTATGCGAAATACGTCCTCTCAGGCGTAGACGCAGGCCCCCCATGCAGGCGCACGACGCGACCGGGCGCAGGCTCTCCGAAGCTGCCCTCCGGCACCGGCTCGACCTCGAACAGGCCCTAGCCGGCCTCTCCCGCCACTTCATCGCCGACGAGATCGACCTCGATCACGTCCTGGCGGTGCTCGGACGCACCGTCGGCGTGCACCGCGCGTACCTGTTCCGCCTGCGCCAGGACGGCCGCACGCTCGACAACACGCACGAGTGGTGCGCCCCCGGCACCCGGCCCGAAATCGACAACCTGCAGGGCCTCGACGCCGCCGCTTTTCCCTGGTGGATGCAACGACTCCGGCGCGGTGAGGTCATCTTCGTGGCCGACGTGGCGGCCCTGCCGCAGGAAGCCCACGCCGAGCGGGAGATCCTGGAGGCGCAACACATCCGGGCCGTGCTGGTAGTGCCCATCCGCCTCCAGAACGGCGCCCTCTACGGCTTCGTCGGGTTCGACGATACGGCGCGCGCCCGCGCCTGGCTGCCCGAAGACCTCCACGTGCTGCGCGTCGTCAGCGACCTGATGACGACGTACCTGGCCCGCCGGGAGACCGAGGAAGCCCTGCGCCGCAGCGAAGAACGCTGGCGCCGCCTCATCCAGCGCTCGCCCGATGCCATCCTGGTGCAGATGGAGGGCCAGATCGTCTACCTCAACGACGCCGCCTGCCAGCTCCTCGGCGCCGCCTCCGACGACGAAGTCTTCACCCGCCCGCTCTCCGCCTTCGTGCTGCCTGCCCACCACGAACGCCTGGCCCGCCACCTGGCCGGCGCGCTCCCGGACGACGCCGACCTCGTCTACCCGCTGCGCACGCTCGACGACAACCTGCGCTACGTCGAAGTCTTTGCCGAGCCGATGACCTACGAAGGCCGGCGCGCCCAGGAGGTGGTCCTGCACGACGTGACGCAGCACAAGCTTCACGAAGAACGCCTGATCGCCTCGAAGGAAGAGGCCGAGGAGATGAGCCGGCTCAAATCGGCGTTTCTGGCGAGCATGAGCCACGACATCCGCACGCCGCTGACGAGCATCATCGGCTTCGCCGACCTCCTGGCGCGCGAGGTCGAAGGGTCCGCGCAAGAGTTCGCCCGGCTCATCCAGAAAAGCGGACGCCGCCTGATGGAGATCCTCAACGCCGTGCTGGACCTGGCGCAGCTCGACAGCCGCGCGAAGGCGCTCAACCTCGTGCCTACCGACCTGGCGGCGCAGGCCTACGAGGTCGTGGCGATGTTTCACCCGCAGGCGGCGCAGCAGGGGCTGACGCTGCGCCTGGAGACCAAGGGCGAACAGGCCGTCGTGGCGCTCGTGGATCCGACGGGCTTCGGGCGGGTGCTCCTCAACCTGATCTCGAACGCCCTCAAGTTTACCCCGGAAGGGAGCGTGACCGTGGCCGTCTACGCCGAGGGCGAGCAGGCCGTCGTGGCGGTCGAAGACACCGGCATCGGCATCGGCCCGGCTTTCATGGAGCACCTCTTCGACGAGTTCAGGCAGGAGGAGACGGGCCTGCTACGCAGCCGCCACGGCAGCGGGCTGGGCCTCGCCATCGCCCGGCGGCTGGTGGAAGAGATGGGCGGCGAGATCGCGGTGCAGAGCGAACCGGGCAAGGGCAGCGTCTTTACGGTGCGCTTCCCCCGCTACGCCCACCACACTGCCGAAGACGACCTCCGGGCCGCCTAGACAGGGAGGCGGAAGGCGGAGGGCGCGACAGTTTCGACCAAAACCGGGCACGCCTGGAAAGCTGCTCGATCTTCTATCCTCGATCCTCGTCTCACCGGCTGCCGCGCACGGCGCCTTGCGGCTGCGCTGCGCCTTTGACGAGGCCCGCCGCCTCGTTGCCCAGCCCCTGCTCCTTCATCAGCGCCTCGATCTCCTCGACCGTGCGCGGCGCGCCGGCGGAGAGCACCACCGGGTCGCCCTCGGTGACGAGCACGTCGTCCTCGATGCGTACACCGATGTTCCACCACTTCGGATCGACGTCGGGGGCAGGGCTGATGT
>JBFGTT010000590.1:0-2771 GCA_041565995.1 Rhodothermales bacterium | reverse complement strand
GTGCCTTCGGGCACCGCCGCCGCCATCTCGCTCCACGAGGGAAGGGCCAGGAAGGCGGCGAAGAAGACGATGGCGCCGCCGACGATCAGCACGACGGCCTGGATGGTGTCGCTGATGACGACCGCGCCGAGGCCGCCGAAGATGGACATGACGCCTGCCAGCAGCGCCAGCACCAGCACCCCCGCCCACAGCGGCGTGCCCGGAAACAGGATCATGCCCACCAGCGCTCCGGCGTACAACGCCCCGGCGGCATCGACGAACGTGTTGAAAAATATCAGCAGCCCGGAGAACGAGAGGCGCACGCGCCGGTCGTAGCGCCTCGCCAGAAACTCCGGCAGCGTGTAGACGCCGCTCTTGAGGTAAAACGGCAGCAGGAAGAAGACGAAAAGGATCAGGATGACGGCCGCCATCCACTCGTAGCTGTAGACCGAGACGCCCTGGCTGTAGCCCGCCCCGGCCAGCCCGACGAACGACGAGCCGGACATGTTGGTGGCGAACAACGAAAAGCCGATCAGCGGCCAGACGAAGTTGCGTCCGCCCAGGAAGAAGCCCGCGCCGTCCGCCTTCTGCTTGCGGTTGAGCCACAGCGGGATGGCCCGGCTGAGCGCCAGGTAGCCGACGAGGATGCCGATGTCGAGGGTGGAGATCTCAAAATCCGTCAGCATGCGCGTGCGCTAGCGATGCAGGCGTCCGGCGAAGCGGCGCCCGCCGCGCGGCTTCCGACGCGGCGGCGTCCGTCGGGGAGGATACGCAATACGAAGCCGCCGGGCAAGGACGCACGCCGGCCCGTCGGCGGGGTTTCTTCACGACGAACCGCCCCGGCTGGCGTCGAGCATGGTTGTAACGGCGCGCTTCAAGGCGGGTACGTCGCGCTGGACGATGTCCCAGACGGCATCGAGGTCGATGCCGAGGTAATCATGCACGAGGATGTTTCGAAAAGCGGCGATCTCCGCCCAGGGAATGTGCGGCTGGGTCGCTTTCGATGCATCGGAGAGGCGCTGCGTAGACTCCGCCATGGTTTGCAGATTGCGGAGCACGGCGTCTTGCAGCGTGTGTGATTCCTTGAACCGCTGGCGCCCTCCAACGACATTTTCCTCGATGCGGCGAATGCAGTCGAGGATGTGGCGGAGGTAGACCCGGTCGTCCTTCATAACGGAACGGCTTCCTTCAAGACCCGGTCGCGGAGATAAGGACTGAGGGCCTGCTCCGTCACTATTTCCACCCGATGCCCGAGCGCCTCTTCCAGGTCCAGCACCAGACCGGCAGGAAACCACGAACTGGTTGTCGAGCCCTTCTCGATCAGCAAATCGATGTCGCTGTCGGGATCCTCCTCGCCGCGCGCTACCGAGCCGAACACGCGAATGTTGGAGGCGCCGTGCCGGGCTGCAATGTGTAAGATGTCGGCTCGTTTTTGCCTGAGCAGTTCCAGCAGGGACATTCCGCACCTCTCTGTCTCGATGGCTGGGTACAACGAAGGCCCGGAGCGCTCCTTCACCCGGCGCTTATACCGCTTGAAAATAGCGGGGTTCGGAGGCTGGCGGGAAGGAAGGAACGGATGGTGCGGCGATACGGAATCAGGCCCGGCGCCTGAGGCCGGCCCCCCGTCACCATCGCCCTGCCCGGCGCAGCGTCGTGTTTGCCTGGGTCGATCCGCCGAGCGAGTGTCCTCCCGCGCTCAACCGTCTTGCTGATCCAGCAGCCACGCCACCAGGTCCGCATTATCCACGATGGACCAGGTGTGGGGCGAGGCGCCCTCCTCCACGCCGTCTCGTGCCCGATGCGTCGTGAGGAGGGCGGCCTGCTCGTTGCCTTGCAGCTTCAGGGCGTTGACGAGCGCGGCCAGGTCGATGGAGTTCATCTGGTAGTAGCTCTTGCGTCGCTGCGCGATCCACCAATCGACGTCCGGCTCGTGATACGCCCGGAGCGGCAGGTCGGCCAGGTAGACGGCGTTGCCGCCCTTTGGCGCCGCGTGCACGAACGGCGAGTAGGCCACGTACCGATCAAACTGCGCGCGGGGGGTGCCGCCGAGGTGCGTCTCCAGCAGGTAGGCGACCCACCGGCCTTCGTCGGCGGCGGCGGGATGGAAGGCGTCGCGGGCGGCCCGCTGTTCGGCCTCCCAGAGGCGCACCATGTCCAGCGGCGCGTCTACGATGGCGGCGGCGCGGGGCGCGATCCAGAACCGGTCGCGCTGCTGCTTCAGGAACACGGCGAGCTTCAGGGCGCGGGTGCCGCCGAGCGAGAGGCCGGCCAGGTAGAGGGGCGTCTGCCGCAGGCCGTTGGCGTCGAGGAGGGTCTGCACGCGTTCCGCCACGTCTACGAGCGTCTCCTCTTCGAAGAAGAAATCGAGCGGGTTGCCGGTGGTCAGGCGCAGGATGGCGAGGTTGCGGGCCAGGGCTTCGTGCTCGAACGTGCCCGGCGGCGGGCCGCCCTCCGGCACGTCGGTTTTCCAGCCGTCGAGGAAGAGCACGAGGCCTGCGGGCGCTTCCCGGCGCGCGGGCAGGATGAGCGTGTAGCCCTTCTCGACGAGCGGGACGGCGCGTTCCGGTTCGGGGCCGATGCGCAGGAGCCCCGGCTGCGGTTGGTAGGCTTCGAGCACGACCGGGGCGTCGGCAGCCTCCGCGGGCGCCGGGCGCTCCGCCTCCGGGGCGGCACAGCCTGCCAGGAGCAGCAGTACGACGACGGCCTGTTTCACGGGCTACGTGCCTGGTCGATGGCGAAGGGTGCGAGCGGTGGTACCACGCAGTCTTGCGCCTGTGTTCCTCCTTATCGCT
>JBFGTT010000589.1:0-2772 GCA_041565995.1 Rhodothermales bacterium | reverse complement strand
GCCGCGCGTCTTCGAAGATTCCTTTTTCAACGTCTTCGAACTGGTGGCCTTCCATCAACTCCGAGGCGGCCTCACCCTCGACGTCTTGTCCTACCAGTTCGGCGTGCAATACCTGCACACGATCTACGAGGAGGACGAGACCAACGACGAGGTGATCCTTACCGCCGGCAACCGTTGGGGGACCGTCGGCGTGGTCTATCAAGCGGGCTTCGGGGGGGACAACGTGGGGCTTTTCGGTGAGGTGCGCTACGACGTGCTGCCCGGCCTGATGGTGAAGCTGCACAGCAGTCATTACACCTACGAGCGCCGGAGCATCGCCTTCAGCGAGGATGCCACCGCCTTCTCTGGAGGGGTGCTCTATCGTCCTGTGCGCGCGCTCTCCGTTCAGGCAGAGGTGCAAGAGAGCATGAACAGTTTCTACGACAACGACCTGCGCGGCCTGGTGCGCGTCAGCTACGCCTTCAACGTCCGGTAAGGCTGCACGCCGCGCCTTCAGGCCCTGCTAATGAACCTCCAGTTCGACATTAGGCACAACCAGCTGTAATCCCAACGCCTTAGCGCGACGTCGCAAATTCCGGATCATCTGCTGCTTATACCGCTGCTCATACCGATGCAAGCCCTCCTCCACATAGGCCATGCCATAACGCAGCACGTTGTAGAACATAATGGCCAGCTTCCGCGCCGTGGCCACGATCGCGATGGCCGGACCGCGCTTGGCGCGAAGACGACGATAAAACCCCCCCAAGGCCAGATACTTACTCCCGCCGACCGACTGTGCACTCTCGCGAAAGATCTGACCCGCCCGGCTCCGGCGACGACTGCGCCTGCGGCGACGCCGCTTGCCCGATTGATGCACCCCCGGCGAGAGGCCCAACCACGAGACAAAGTGCTTGGCACTCGGCCAACGACTCATATCCGTGCCCACTTCCGAGATCAACTTCATCAGCGTCAGATCCGTCAGACCCGGCAACTGCGAGGCGTCCCGGCCCCCGGTGAGCTTCATCAGCTTTGTATGCAGATCGGCAATATCAGGCTTGGTGTGCCGCATCGGCTTCGGGGGCTGGATCTGCTCGGGTGCCTCCATCGCGGCGGTCATCTCCTCAAGCAGCGCCTCGATCTTAGCATCGCACTGTTGGATCTGGTCTTGATAGAACCGCCAGGCAGCCAGGGCCTGCTCGAGCGCGAAGAGGTGTTCGGCTTGGTAGGTGCCCGCCAGCGAGCGGATGACCTCGGTGCGCTTGTGCTTGAGAATCTGTCCATCGCAGAGCCCGGCCAAGACTTCGGCATCGCGTTCTCCGGCCAAGATCGCCTCGACGATGCGCAAGCCCGACTTGCCCTGGATCTGGCTGATGACCCGATGCAGCTTGATGTTCATCAACTCCAGGGCCTTGTGCATGTGCTGGATGTGCATCGCGCCGAGTTCGATGTGGTCGTCACGCAAGCGCAGATAGGTTCTCAGTTGCCGAATCTGGGCCTCGGGGATGAAGCTCTTGCGCAACAGGCCGCAGCTATGCAACTGTTGGAGCCACTGGCAGTCGAGGACATCGCTCTTGCGTCCGGGCACATTCTTGACGTGGGCACCGTTGACGAGGAAGACCTCCATACCAGCAGCCTCAAGGATCTCATAGAGCGGCAGCCAGTAGATGCCCGTGGCTTCCATGGCCACGGTCTCGATGTGATGAGCCAGGAGGTAATCCCGGGCCTGATGCAAGGCATCGGTGAAGGTCTCGAAGGAGACCACCGCCTGGTCTTCGGCGGCGATGAAGATCAAATCGGCGCCGATGTCGATGCCGGCGGCGCTGGGGTGAATCACACGCATGGCAGAGCAGATCCGTTGTGGGAAAGAGCGGTAAAGTCGACTGGGACCAGAAGCCCGAAGGACGCTCGGCAAAACAGGCTGCTAAACGGGCTGGCCCTCCGGGAGCGAGTCCGGGGGCTGCACCAGGCGAGAAAGCGTGGTCTTCGGAGCCCTTCTCAGGAACGGGCAAGAGAGCACCAAGGAACCGTCGGCTACGCTGCATCTGGTCTCAGCGTTGGAGCTAAGATAGGGTTCATGCCCGGAAAGGAAGCCCGAACTTCGTTTGGGCTGAACCTCTCAGGAGGAAACCGCACATGATGAGATCGTTTTTCCTCGTCCTGCTCGTGCCGGCCACGTTTTTCTTCGTGTCCTGGACGCGCCTGGCCGCCCCCGGCGACGGCGCGCGGCAGCCTGCGGAGTTGATCTTCTCGCACCAGCTCCACGTCGTCGAAGAGGAACTCGAATGCGGCGACTGCCACGATGCGGCCGAGACGAGCGTTCGGGGATTCGACAACCTCCTGCCCTCGATGGACGTGTGCAGCGATTGCCACGACGTAGAAGACGACGACGCGTGCGGCACCTGCCACAGCGACGTGGACGACCCGCGCGCCGTGCCGCGCATCGATACCTACAGCCGGCTCTTCTCTCACGAAAAACACCTGGCCGGCGGCCTGACGTGCGAAAGTTGCCACGCCGCCGTGGCGCAGAAGACGACCGTGGAGCCGGTCATCCTGCCCACCATGGTGGCCTGTATGGATTGCCACGAGCAACAGGGTCTCGACCAGGCATGCGTCACCTGCCACGACCCCGCGGATCGACTGGTGCCCCTGAGCCATACGCCCAACTTCGTCCACACCCATTCCGACCTGGCCCGCAACCACGCCCTGACGGTGGATGCAGACAAGACCTGCCAGACGTGCCACGACGACAACTTCTGCCAGGACTGCCACGAGGGCGACAACCTGGACCGCGTC
>JBFGTT010000588.1:0-2792 GCA_041565995.1 Rhodothermales bacterium | reverse complement strand
GTCATCCCGACGACCGCAGGGAGGAGGGATCCCCAGCGATTCCATGTAAGCCTGGTTTTACCGACGGGGATCCCTCACGTTCGTTCGGGATGACACGTGGGCACGCTTGCACATCTTTTTCAGAGCGTTGATATCATGCGCCTTTTCGTCCACACGTCCTTTCGTCCATACGACCCTTCGTCCTCACCCCCCATCACCCCCGCACGTCGAACGAGAGCGCGCGTTGCGTCTGCTGCCCGGTGGTTTCGTCGGTCACGCGCACGGTGATCTCGAACTGCCCGGTGCCTTTGAGGTCGTCGAGGCCGAGGAGGATGGTTTCGTGGGCGGAGCGGCTCTCGCCGGAGTGGCGCGTCTGCGCCGTCGTCCGCCGGAGGGGCGCTTTTTCGAGCAGGCCGCCCGGCTGCTCGCGGCGGGCGACCTCGTAGGCGACGGTGAAGTGCGTCTGGTCGTCGGGGCCGAAGGTGAGGTGGTAGACTTCGAAGTACAGCCCGAGTTGCGTCTGCGGCGTGACGGCGGCGTTCGGGTAGGGCGGGGCGTCTTCGGGCAGCGGCGCCCGGGCGGAGATGCGTAGCGGCTTCAGGTCGCTCATCTCCAGCCGGGCCGGGTCGTTGCGGAGGGCCGTCAGCGTGTCCACCCGGTAGGAGCCGAGCCGGATGAGCGGCCCCGGCTCTACGCCCGTGAGGTCGCCCTGGCCGAGGGGCGTGCCGTAGGCCCAGAAGGCGTCCCATTGCAGGGCCAGGTGGTAGCGGCCCGTGTCGCCGCGCGCCACGAACGCCTGCGCGGGGATCACCGCCTCGGCCTCGTGGGGCGGGGCCTCGACCAGGTGGTGCTCCCGGTGGACGGCGCGCGTCCGGTAGTCGGCGCTTTGCTGCGCCACGGTCAGGTTGAGCAGGTAGCTGCCCGAGGGCTCGTGGCCTTCCTGGCGGAGGCGTCGCCGGAGGCTGTTCGAGGGGTGCAATTCGCGGACTTGCAGGCCCCAGTAGAGTTCGGTGCGCGTGGTACCGTCTTCGTCGAGGAAGCGTGCCCAGCGGAGGGCCACCGGCAGCGTCTCGGTCTCGTCGAAAAGGTTCGAGTAGGACGGCGGGACCTGTGCGTCGCGTTGCCGGGCGGCGCGGCGGTCGTCGGCGCGGGCGTGCGCGAGCAGGGTGTGCGTGGTGGCGCCGGGCGGCGGCGGCGGCACCTTGAGGATGACCAGGCCCGGCGGATCCGGGTCCGCTCGGACGTAGGCGAGGTCGTCGAGCAGGCCGGTGTAGCTGGCGATCTGTTCGTAGTAGGAGCCGAAATGGCCTTTGGGATGGTAGAGCGCCATCATCCGGTAGATGCCCTCCATGGCCCGCAGCAGTTGCAGGCTCGTCCGCCGGGTGCGCAGCGCGACGGGCGCCAGGTCGATGGGTTGGCCGAGGCGGTAGGGCTTGCCCGCCTCCCGGACGAAGAGGTAGTGCGCGGCGTCGTCCACGTGCCGATAGACCCAGAACGTGCCTTCGGGATAGAACGCGTCCAGGTGATCGCTGAGGGTGGCGCGTTCGGGCATGAACTGGTTGACGTGGACGGCGGTGACGTGGCTGGGCGGCCCCAGGCGGATGTAGACCTGTCCCCGCTCGTCGAAGCCGGGTGCGGCGCGGTCGTCGGCGAAGTGTTCCGAGGCGTAGGCGACGCGTTCGAGGTGTTCTTGCAGGCGTTCGTTTTGCGGGGTGGACGGCAGCGGGTCCATGCTGCGCCACCAGGCTGCGAGCCGCCGTCCCGCCCCTGCCGCCGGGGCTGCGTCTTCGTCGCCGATCCAGCCGATTTCGCGGCGCACGTCGTCCGGGAGGACGAGAGCCAGCAGCGCCAGGTGCCGTGCTCTGAGGGCGCGCAGGTCGCCGGGCAGGTCGTCGTCGAGGTGTTCGAGCAGGGCCAGGTAGGCCGCCGCCGCCGCGTCGTAGCGCGCGGCGTCTTTGCGGGCGAAGACGCTGCGGGTCAGCGCGTCGGCCAGGCGCAGGTCGTAGCGGCCCTGCCGGTGCAGCGCCGTCCATCCTGCCTCCCAGACGGCGACGGCGTCGTCGGGGTAGTCGAGGGCGCGGTAGGCGGTGCCTAGCCAGTAGGCCGCCGCTCCCTGTTCGGGTGTCGCGAAGGCCGGATCGGCGTGGAAGACCGCTTGCAGGGGGGCCAGGGCCTGCACGTACTGTCCGGTTTCGACGGCGCGGACGCCCTCGGCCAGCGTGGCGGCCAGGGGCGTCTCCTGCCCCTGCGCAGGGCCGACGACGAGCCACAGGAGGCCCCAGAGCACGAGGCCGGCGCCCTGCGGCAGCATCTGTCGTGGCGTGCTTTTCATGGCAACGAGGCGAGGATTGTCGTTTATATCGCCCCGCCGCCCTTTTAGTTTACCGGACCGTTGATTTCGCCCTGCCGAAACACGCCGGGGGCCGCGCTGTAGGAAAGGTAGGGTTCCGGCGCACGCGGCCCCGGTGGCGGCGTGGCGGGGCCATCAAACGGTAGGAACGATGAACATCCACGCCGGTCCGCCTGCGCTGCTCGTCCTCTTCGCCGCCGCCCTCCTGGTGCCGGCGGCGGGCTGCTCCTCGTCGCAGCACGCCCGGCAGGCGGAGGCCCGCTCGAACGAGGCGCCGGAGATGGTGGAGGTGGGCTACGGCCAGCAGGACAAAGACAAGATCACCGGCTCCGTCGCGACGATAGACGCCGACAAGGCCCGGAAGGAGCGGCCTGCCGCCACGGTGTCCGACCTGCTCAGGGGCCGCGTGGCCGGCGTCGTCGTCAGCGAGTCGCCCGGCGGCGGCATCACGGTGCGCATCCGG
>JBFGTT010000587.1:0-2799 GCA_041565995.1 Rhodothermales bacterium | reverse complement strand
CGCTCGAACCCGGTGTAGGGCCGCAGCGCTTCGGGGACGACGACGGAGCCGTCGGCCTGCTGGCCTTGTTCGAGCAGGGCCGCCACGACGCGCGGGAGCGCCAGGCCGCTGCCGTTGAGCGTGTGGACGAACGCGGGCTTGCCGCCGCCTTCGGGCCGGTAGCGGATCCCCATGCGGCGCGCCTGAAACGCCTCGAAGTTGGAGATCGACGAGACTTCGAGCCAGCGTTGCTGCCCGGCGCTCCAGACCTCCAGGTCGTACTTCTTGGCCTGCGTAAAGCCCATGTCGCCGGTGCACATGAGCAGGCGGCGGTAGCGGATCTGCAGGCGGCGTAGCGCCCGTTCGGCGTCTTCGCGGAGCGCTTCGAGCGCCTCGTAGCTCCGATCCGGATGGACGATCTGCACCAGCTCTACCTTGTCGAACTGATGCAGCCGGTTGAGGCCGCGCACGTCCTTGCCGTAGGAGCCGGCTTCGCGGCGCCAGCACGGCGTGTAGCCGGCAAACTTGAGCGGCAGCGCGGCCTCGTCCAGGATCTCGTCGCGGTAGAGGTTGGTCAACGGCACCTCGGCGGTGGGGATGGCGTAGAGGCCGTCGCGCGGGACCTCGTACATCAGGTCTTCCTTGTCGGGCAACTGGCCCGTGCCGCGCGCGCTCTCGGCGTTGACCAGCAGCGGCGCCTGCACCTCGCGGTAGCCGCCCTCTTCGACGGCCAGGTCCAGGAAGAAGCC
The DNA here is from genome assembly GCA_041565995.1 of Rhodothermales bacterium. Lineage (GTDB taxonomy): Bacteria > Bacteroidota > Rhodothermia > Rhodothermales > JBFGTT01 > JBFGTT01. The sequence goes on along the minus strand of JBFGTT010000587.1, from coordinate 2,071 downwards.
GATGAGCGCGCGTTGCAGCCGCGCGCCCTGCCCCACGTAGAACGGGAAGCCGGCCCCCGTCACCTTCGCGCCCCGCTCGAAATCCACCAGTTCGTGCCGCGCCGTCAACTCCCAGTGCGGCTGCGGCTCGAAGTCGAACGACGGCGGCTCACCCTCCTCGTAGATCACCTGGTTCTCGGCAGCCGTAGCGCCCACCGGGACGCTCGGATGCGGCAGGTTGGGGATCTCCAGCAGCAGCGCGTCGAGCCGCTCGTCGAGGGCGCGCGCCTGGTCCTCCAGGTCCTTGATCTGCTCCTTGAGGCGCCCCGTCTCGGCGATGCGTTCCTGCGCTTCGTCTTGCTGGCCGGCGCGCATGAGCAGGCCGATCTCGCGGGAGACGGCGTTCGAGCGGGCCTGCGCTTCGTGCAGCCGCGTCAGCGTTGCGCGGCGGGCGGCGTCTTGCGCGAGCAGGGTATCGACCACCTGGCCGTCGCCCAGCCCCTTGTCGCCGATGGCCCGGCGCACGCGGTCGGGGTCGTCGCGGATGATCTGAAGATCGAGCATGACCGATTGTTGAGTGGGGATTGCGGATTGGGGATGGCGGACTGGGTGCGGTGCGAGACAAATCCGCCATCCGCCATCCGCAATCCGCGATCAGGAGGTGGTGACGGGGAGGCCGAGGCGGGCGCCGAGGTGGCGCAGGGACGCTTCGATGGAGCGTGGCTTGTAGCCCAGTTCGGTCTCGGCTTTGAGGATGATGAAGCCGGTGCGCGGCGGGCGGGCAGCCTCCTGCTTGAAGTGCGTGCCGTCGGTGGGATGGACGAGCGAGGCGTCGAGGTCGAAGAGGCGCGCGACGGCCTGCGCGAAGTCGTAGATGCTGAGCAGCTCGCGGCCCGAGAGGTGGAACAGCCCCGTCTTGCCGTAGCGGACGATGCGCTCGATGCCGGCGGCCAGGTCGGGCGCGTAGGTGGGCGTGCGCCACTGGTCCGTCACCACGTGGATCGGCTCACCCCGCGTGAGCTGGTCGAGGATCCAGAGCACGATGTTGGCGCGGCGCAGCCCCTCGCCGGCGCCGTAGACGAGCACCGTGCGGGCCACGGCCCACTTCTCCAGGCCGGCCTCGCGCGTGGCGTTCTCGGCGGCCAGCTTGGCCCGTCCGTAGAAGTTGACGGGGCAGGGGCGGTCGTCTTCGCGGTAGGGGCCGCCCTGCCCGTCGAAGACGAAGTCGGTCGAGAGCTGCACCAGGCGAGCGCCGACGGCGCGGCACTGCCGGGCCAGGTGCTCAACGGCCTCGGCGTTGACCTTCCAGCACGCCTCGCGCGCCACCTCGCAGCCGTCCACCTGCGTCATCGCCGCGCAGTTGATCACCACGGTGGGCGTGAAGTCCTGGAAGAGGCGGCGCACAGCCTCGGCGTCGGTCACGTCGAGGCGGGTGTAGCCGCACGAGGCGCCCTGGAAGCGCGGCAGGGCGCTGCGCCCGGTAGCCAGCACGTCGTACTCCGGAAAACGGCTCATCAGGCCGACCAGCTCCTGCCCGAGCAAGCCGTTGGCTCCGGTGATGAGAACGCGCTCGTACAACATGGGCGTGGACGGCATGGATCGGTTCGGTGTACGGCGTGGGGCGCTCCTAAAGATAAAAGATAGCGAGGTTTCGGTTTTGTTTCGACCGTCGGCGCGCGCTCCTAAGCCTCACAGGTAGTAGCGCAACCCGATGCCGCCGCCGATGTCGCCGACGGTGCGCGGCGTCAGCGTGAAGCGGGGCGTCAGTTGGAGGAACACCTCAAAACGTTCGACGAAGTAATTGATCCCGAAGTTACCGCTGATGCCCACCACCAGCTCGTTCTGCCTCCGGCGGCGCTCGATGCCGAAGATCACGCCGGGGCCGTAGTAGTAGTTGAGCGGCGAGTTTTCGAGCGACCGCTCGCGCAGGCCGTGCACGTTGAGGAAGAAGAAGTCGTCGAGGTCCCAGGCGGCCAGGAAGTCGTAGACGAAGCTGGCGCGGTCGTAGAGGCGAAGCGTGATGCCCGTCGGATCGCCGATTTGCCCGCCGAGGCCGGTGTCGCTGCGTCGTTGCTGGGCGTGCGCGGGGGCG
>JBFGTT010000586.1:0-2800 GCA_041565995.1 Rhodothermales bacterium | reverse complement strand
CCCCGCGCCGACGGCGTCACGTAGAGTTCGTCGATGTACACCTCGTCGGCTTCGGCGTATACGGGCGGCGGCGCCCACCGATGCGCCGAGACGAAGCCGGCGAGGTCGCCCGCGTGCTCGGCCACGAAGAGGCGGCGTCCGTCGTCGTGCAGCCAGTACGGGAAGTCGTTCTGCCAGCGTTCGAGGGCGTCGTCGGCGGCGCCGAAGCGGGGGTCGAGGGCGGCCTGTTCCGCCAGCAGGCCCAGCCAGAGCGCCCCGAGGCGCTGCCGGTCTGCTTCGCGGGCACGGCGAATGGCGGCTGACTTCACGGCGACAGGGGAGGGGGCTAGGCTACCGCCTCGGCGCGCACGGCGCGGCGCTTGAGATAGCCCTGGTGGATGAGCAACTCGGCGTTGAGCACAGCCCCGCCGGCGGCTCCGCGCACCGTGTTGTGCACCAGCGCCACGAACTTGACACCGAGCACCGGGCAGGGACGGATGCGGCCTATCGAGACGGTCATGCCGCGTCCGAGGTCGGCGTGGCGGCGAGGTTGCGGGAAGCGCTCGTCGTCGAAGACGTGCAGCAGGCGCGCCGGCGCGCTGGGCAGGCCGAGCGCGGCAATGGGGCTGCGAAAGTCGAGGAAGGCCTGCCGCACCGCGCTGGCGTCGGCCTCCCGGCGGAGTTTGACCGAGACGCATTCGAGGTGGCCTTCGAGCACCGGCACGCGGTTGCACTGGGCGCTGACGACGAAGCCCGCCGGCTCGACGCCCTCGCCGTTGAGCCGGCCCAGCAGCTTGAGCGGCTCGGCCGCTATCTTCTCCTCCTCGCCGCCGATGTAGGGCACCACGTTGCCGACGGCGTCGAGCGAGGCCACGCCGGGGTAGCCCGCGCCCGAGAGCGCCTGCAAGGTCGTCACCTGCACGGCCTCGATCCCGAAGGCGTCTTCGAGCGGGCGCAGGGCGCACACCAGCCCCACGGTGGAGCAGTTGGGATTGGTGACGATGAAGCCGTCGCCGCCCCACCGCTGCCGCTCTACGAGCGCCGCGTGGTCGGGGTTGACTTCGGGAATCAGCAGCGGCACGTCCGCCTGCATCCGGTAGTTGCGGGCGTTGGAGATGACGGGATAGCCCGCCTCGGCGAAGGCGCGCTCGACGTCGCCCGCCACGTCCGCCGTCAATCCCGAAAACACGAAGTCGCAGTCGAGGTCGGGGCGGCATTCGAGCACCTCCTGCGCGGCCAGGGCGTCGGGAATCGGGTGCGCGCCGATCCAGTTGGCGGCCTCGCGGTAGGGCCTGCCCGCCGAGCGGTCCGAGGCAGCCAGCGCCGTGATCTCGAACCACGGATGCCCGTCGAGGAATTCGATAAACTTTTGCCCCACGGCGCCCGTCGCGCCCAGGATGCCAACGCGGTATTTGCGGTCCATCTCGTCGTTGTGGTTTGGAGGAGGGTCTCGCCGGTGTCGGGAAGATACGCATCGCCGCCGTCGGGCCTACGCGGCGGCGGCCAGCAGCGGGTCGATGGTGGCCCGCCGCCAGGCCAGGACGATCTCGTTCAGGGCGTCGAGTTCGATGAGGAAGGCGTCGTGGCCGTGCGGGGTTTCGAGCACCGCCAGTTCGGCCTGCGGCAGGTGCCGGGCCAGTTCGCGCTGCTCGTCGAGCGGGTAGAGCACGTCCGAGTCAATACCGACGACGAGTGCGGGCTGTTGGATCCGGGCCAGCACGTCGGGGTAGGCGCCGCGCCCACGCGCCAGGTCGTGCGCGTCCATCTGCCAGGTCAGGTGGACGTAACAGTTGGCGTCGAAGCGCCGGACGAGCTTGCGGCCCTGGTAGCGCAGGTAGCTTTCGACGTCGAAGGCGTCGGGGTCGCCGGCGTCCGGGGTGCGCCCGAAGCGGGCCTCGAAGGAGGGCTGCGAGCGGTAGGAGATCATGGCGATCATGCGGGCGGCGGCCAGGCCGGCGGCGGGCGGGTCGTCGGGGTCGTAGCGCCCGTCCTGCCAGCGGGGGTCGGCGTAGAGGGCCTGCCGCTGCGCCTCGCTCCAGCCGATGCACCAGGCCGAATGCCGCCCGCCGACGGCGATGGGCACGAGGCCGCGCACGAAGTCGCCCTCGAAGGCCCATTCGAGCGCGTGCATGCCGCCCATCGAGCCGCCGATGGCGAAGGCCACCTGCCGCACGCCCAGCCGTTCGAGCAGCCGCCGGTGCAGCGCTACCGTGTCGCGGGGGGTCACGCGCGGAAAGGCGGCGCCGTAGGGCCGCTGCGTCTCCGGGTCGCGCGTCAGCGGCGAGGCGGAGCCGTAGGGCGAGCCGGGCACGTTGGCGCAGACGACGAAGTAGCGGTCGGTGTCGAGGGCGCGGCCCGGCCCCAGCAACCCGCCCCACCAGGCGTCCACGTCGGTGTTGCCCGTGAGCGCGTGGCAGACGACGACGGCGTTGTCGGCGGCGGGGTTGAGCCGGCCCCAGGTGCGGTAGGCTACGGGCGCCTGGCGCAGCACCGCGCCGCTCTCGAATCGAAAGGCGGGAATGATCTCGCTGCGGGTCATCTCCTTGCACGCTGGCCGGTGAACCCGGCGGCGGCCCGTGGCGCACGGCCCGGTCCGCCGCGATGGGCAGACAGCCATCGAGCAACGCCCGGCGCAGGGGAGATGTAAAAAACCTCTCCCGCGCTTAGATCGGCGGAAGAGGTCTCGTGAGGCAGCCCGGCAGGGGCGGCGTACGGTTCTTCCGCTCATCTTTCCTCGCGGCGCACGCGAGGCAGGAGTTGGCACCTTTCCCGGCGCGGTGTGCGCCGCGTGGGGCGGTTGCCAGGGCTTCACAGGGCCTGT
>JBFGTT010000585.1:0-2810 GCA_041565995.1 Rhodothermales bacterium | reverse complement strand
GAACTCAAGATAGAGGATAAAGCCTTCTTCCTGGTCCAGGAAGCCATCTCGACCGTCGCGCAGGGCATCGAGACAGCCGGACGCGCCCTGGCCGACGAGTTCGAGGCGCTCTTCCGCCGGGCAGAGAACGGCGAGCAGGAGGCCGAGGCGCCGAAAGCCGAGAAGAAAAAAACCAGGTCCAAAACCGGCAAGGCGTCGGCCAAGAAGCCCCGCGCCAAAAAGACGCCGCCGAAGAAGTCCGCCGGCAAGGGCGGCGCCGCCGCTTGACCCCGCCGCCCGATGTCCGATTCCGACGACCGCCGCATCATCCAGTTCGACCAGCTCAACGTGCTCGGCAAGGCCGTCTTCCTGACGGGGGCCGCCGTGCGCACCACCGTCTCGCTCATCGACAAGGCCCTCGAACGCGCCGTGGACCTGGTCGTCGACGCCGAACGTGCCTTCCAGCAGGGCCGCGATCCAAACGTCGAAGACGCCAAGATCCTCGAAGAGCACGAGGAACGGTGAGGAGGGACGTGTGGGCGAAAAGACGTGTGGACGAAAGGACGGGAAAAACTTCATCGTCGATTCGTCCTCTCGCCTGCTTTTCAGCGCAATGATCGTCCACAACGCCCTGCGACGGGCTAGTTGACGACCGTCGGCTGCACCGTTTCGAAGCCGTTGGGCGGGGGCGGCTGTGCCTGTTTCTCGGCCTCGGGAATCGTGAAGAGCTGCGCCGGGTCGGCCACCGGCTTCGGCTCGAGCACCAGGTCGATCACCTCTTCCATGCGCTTGAGGTAGGTCAGGTCCAGCCCTTCGAGCGCGCTGTCTTTGATCTCCTTGATGTCCTTCTCGTTCTTGTGCGGCAGGACGACCTTTTCGATGCCGGCGCGCTTGGCCGCCAGCACCTTCTCTTTGATGCCGCCCACCGGCAGGACCAGCCCGCGCAGCGTGATCTCGCCCGTCATGGCGATGTTGTGGCAGACGCGGCGCTGCGAGTAGATCGAAATCAGCGCCGCCAGCATCGCCACGCCCGCCGACGGGCCGTCTTTGGGCACGGCGCCGGCGGGCACGTGCACGTGCAGGTCGAAGTAGCGGAAGGCGTCCTGCGGGATGCCCAGCTCGTCGGCGCGGCTCTTGACGTAGGAGAGCGCCGCCTGCGCCGACTCTTTCATCACCTCGCCGAGTTGGCCCGTGAGGATGAGCCGGCCCGACCCGCGCGAGATGGAGGCTTCGATGAAGAGGATGTCGCCGCCGACGGGCGTCCAGGCCAGGCCCGTCGCCACGCCGGGCACCTCGGTGCGTTCGGCCACGTCGCTGAAGAACTTGCGTGCGCCCAGCAACTCTTCGATGTGGCCGGCCTCGACCGTCGCCGTCTCCAGTTCGTCGACCGCCACCTTCTTGGCGATGCCGCGCGCGACGGAGCCGACGGTGCGTTCGAGCTGGCGCACGCCCGACTCGCGCGTGTAGCCGTCGATGATCAGGTTGAGCGCCTCGTCGGTGATGGAGAACTGTTCGGGCTTGAGGCCGTTGCGCTCGGTCTGGCGCGGCACCAGGTACTGCCGGGCGATCGCCAGCTTTTCGTCCTGCGTGTAGCCGGTGATCTCGATGACCTCCATGCGGTCGCGCAGCGGCGGCGGGATCATCTCCAGGTAGTTGGCCGTGGCGATGAAGAGGACCTTCGAGAGGTCGTAGTCGAGTTCGAGGTAGTGGTCGTTGAAGGCGTGGTTTTGTTCGGGGTCGAGCACTTCGAGCAGGGCGCTGGAGGGGTCGCCCCGGAAGTCGGAGCCGAGCTTATCGACCTCGTCGAGCATGAAGACGGGGTTGGCGGTGCCGGCTTTTTTGAGGCCCTGGAGGATGCGTCCGGGCAGGGCGCCGACGTAGGTGCGGCGGTGGCCCCGGATCTCGGCCTCGTCGCGGATGCCGCCGAGGCTCATGCGCACGAACTCGCGGCCGAGGGCGCGGGCGATGCTCTTGCCCAGGCTGGTCTTGCCCACGCCGGGCGGGCCGTAGAAGCACAGGATGGGGGCCTTCATGTCGCCCTTGAGCTTGAGCACGGCCAGGTATTCGAGGATGCGCTTCTTGACCTTTTCGAGGCCGTAGTGGTCCTCTTCGAGGATCGCCTCGGCGTGTTTGAGGTCGAGGTGGTCTTCGGAATACTCGGTCCAGGGCAGGTCGAGGATCCAGTCGATGTAGTTGCGCGTGACGGCGTAGTCGGGCGCGGCGGGGTTGATGCGGCCGAGCTTGGTGATCTCCTTCAGGACGGACTGGAGCGCGTGTTCGGGCAGGTTTTTGTCCTCGGCGCGCTGGCGCAACTGGTCGATCTCGGCGGGGCCTTCGCCCTCGCCGAGTTCTTCCTGGATGGCCTTCATCTGCTGGCGCAAGAGGTATTCGCGCTGCTGCTGGTCGACGTCGCTCTTGACGCGCGAGCGGATCTCCTCGGAGAGCTGGAGCACCTGGATCTCGCGGTTGAGGTGCGTCATGACCAGGTTGGCCCGTTCGACCAGCGAGAGCGTCTCGAGCAGTTCCTGCTTGTCCTCTACGTCGACCTGGAGGTTGGAGGCGATGAAGTGGATCAGGAACGTCGGCGAGTCGATGTTTTCGATAGCGTAGGCGGCCTCGCTGGGCAGGTTGGGCGACATCGCCACGATCTGGATCGCCAGTTCTTTGATCGAGCGGATGAGCGCCTGCAACTCGATCTGCTCTTTTTCGGCCAGGTGCTCCTTGAGCGGTTCGACGCGCGCGCGGAAGTACGGGTCGGTCTGCACGTACTCCTGCACGTGAAAGCGGCGCTTGCCCTGGATCACGATGGACTTCGAGCCGTCGGGCATCTT
>JBFGTT010000584.1:0-2819 GCA_041565995.1 Rhodothermales bacterium | reverse complement strand
TGGCACCCAACCCGCCCTGGGACGGCGGCTTCACCTGGAAGCGGACCGCCGCCGGCCAGCCGTGGATCGCCACGAGTTGCCAGACTATCGGCGCCGACGTGTGGTGGCCCAACAAAGACCACGTCTCGGACAAGCCGGACTCGGTGGCGCTGCACCTCACGGTGCCGCAGCCGCTCGTGGCCGCTTCCAACGGCAGGCTGCGCGGCGTCGAGGATCACGCCGACGGCACGAGCACCTACCACTGGTTCGTCTCCACCCCCATCAGCAACTACAACGTGGCGCTCAACGTCGCGCCCTACCGCGTCATCGAAGACACCTTCGAGAGCGTCGCGGGCGACGCGTTTCCCGTCGTCTTCTACGTGTTGCCGGAGGACTACGAGCGCGGCCAGGCGCTCTTCCTGGAGATCCTCGATCAACTTCGCTGGTACGAGCAGACCCTCGGGCCGTATCCGTTCCGGGCCGACAAGTACGGCGTGGCGCAGACGCCCCACCTGGGCATGGAGCACCAGACCATCATCGCCTACGGCGCCCGCTTCGACAACGGCGCTATGACCGGCGGCACCGACTGGGGCTTCGACGCGCTGCACCAGCACGAACTGGCCCACGAATGGTGGGGCAACCTCGTCACCAACGCCGACTGGCGCGACATGTGGCTCCACGAGGGCTTCGGCTCGTACATGCAGCCGCTCTACGAAGAATATCTCTACGGCGCGGACGCCTACCACGCCTACATGGCGAGCATGCGCCGGGGCATCGCCAACCGCTCGCCCGTGGCCCCGCGCGAGGCGCGCTCCTCCCGGCAGATCTACGGCGGCGACATCTACAGCAAGGGCGCCTGGATCCTCCACACCCTGCGTTTTCTCGTCGGCGACGACGCCCTGCACGAGGCGCTGCGCCGCATGGCCTACCCGGATCCGGCCCTCCAGGCGGTCACCGACGGGCGGCAGACCCGCTTCGTCACCACGGATGATTTCCTGCACCTGGCGGAAGCCGCTTCGGGGCGGGAGCTGGGCTGGTTCTTCGAGGTCTACGCCCGGCAGCCGAAGCTTCCGAAGCTGGTCACGCGGCGGCAGGGCGTCACGCTCGAACTGGCCTGGGAGGTGCCCGGCGGCCTGTCCTTCCCGATGCCCGTCGAGGTGCAGATCGGCACGGAGATCCAGCGCGTGGAGATGCCCGAGGGCCGCGCCACGCTCACCGTGCCGGAGGACGCCGAGCCGGTGGTCGATCCGAAGAAGTGGGTGCTGCGGGAGGGGAATTAAGGGGGATTGGTTATTGGAAAATGGTTATTGGGAAATGGTGGAGCCAAGATCACCAATAACCTTATCCCCTTTCCGAATAACCAGCATCCGCTGTGCCCCAACCACCGCCGCCGGGCGTTTCGATGCGGAGGCGGTCGCCGGCGGCGAGGCGGCGCGTGAAGCGGGCGGGGAGGAGGGTTTCGGTGCCGGCGCGGATCAGCACGTTGCGGCCCGGCTGCCCGGCCTGGCCGCCGGCGAGGCCCCAGGGCGCCACGGCGCGGCGTTCGCTCAGCAGCGTGACCGTCGCCGGCGCCAGCAGTTCGTACTCGCGCACGACGCCGTCGCCGCCGGGGTGCCGGCCTGCCCCACCGCTGCCGGCGCGCAGGCTGTAGCGGGTGATGCGGAACGGAAAGGCTGCCTCCAGCGCCTCGACGGGCGTGTTGAGCGTGTTGGTCATGTGCACGTGGACGCCGCTGAGGCCGTCGGCGTCGGGCGCGGCGCCCATGCCGCCGGCGATGGTTTCGTAGTAGGCGTAGGCGGTGCCGTCGGCGCGCAGCCCGCCGATGGTCAGGTTGTTCATCGTCCCCTGCGAGGCCGCCGGGACGCGCTGCGGCAGGGCCTTGGCCAGCGCGCCCAGCGCCACGTCCACGATGCGCTGCGAGGTTTCGACGTTGCCGCCGGCCACGGCCGCCGGGGGCCGGGCGTGCACCAGGCAGCCCTCCGGCGCCGTCACCGTCACCGGCGCAAAGCAGCCGGCGTTGACGGGGATCTCCTCGGCGGCGAGGCAGCGCACGGCGTAGAAGCAGGCCGACTGCGTGATGCTCAAGACGGCGTTGAACGAGTCGGCCACGACGCCGTCGGTGCCGTCGAAGTCGAACGTGATGGCGTCGCCGTGGAGGCGGGCGAGGACGCGGATCGTGGCGGTCTTACCGTCGGCGCCTTCCAGGTGGTCTTCGAAGGCGTAGTCGCCGTCGGGCCAGGCGGCGATTTCGGCGCGCATCAGGCGCTCGCTGTAGGCTTGCAGGTGGCGGGCGTAGTCGAGCACTTCGCTGGCGCCGTGCGCCTGCATCAGCTCGTGCAGGCGTCGTTCGCCGACGGCGTGGGCGGCGCGCTGCGCGGCCAGGTCGCCCCGGCGTTCGTCGGGCGTGCGGACGTTGCGCAGGACGAGCCGCAGCAGGTCTTCGTTCAAGGTGCCGGCCCGGTAGAGCCGCACGGGCGGGATGATGAGGCCTTCCTGGAAGAGTTCGGTCGAGAGGGGCAGCGAGCCGGGCGTCATGCCGCCCACGTCGGCGTGGTGGGCGCGGCTGGCGACGAAGAAGTGGGGATTTGCTTCGTCGGGGGCGAAGACGGGGGAGACCATCGTGATGTCGGGCAGGTGGGTGCCGCCTTCGTAGGGGTCGTTGAGCAAGACGAGGTCGCCCGGCGCCCAGGCGTCGAAGGCGCGGAGGGCGGCGGCGGCGCTAGCCGGCATCGCGCCCAGGTGCACGGGGATGTGCGCCGCCTGCGCCACCATCCGCCCGGCGGCGTCGAAGACGGCGCACGAGAAGTCCAGCCGCTCCTTGATGTTGGGCGAGTAGCTCG
>JBFGTT010000583.1:0-2826 GCA_041565995.1 Rhodothermales bacterium | reverse complement strand
CGGTGGCGGTTGGCGCGCACGCGGGCGTCGTCGTCGCCCGTCGAGAGGCCCAGGTTGAGCGAGGCGTAGGGCGCGACGCTGACGCCGCCGTGCCGCGTGCTGAACCCGGCCACGACGCCTGGCAGGCCGTCGAAAACGGTGGGGTTCAGGTAGGCTGGTTTGGCCGGGATCATAAGCGCATCAACGTGCAAACGCACGACGAACAACGATTGACGAACGACGATTACGTAGGTGAGGCCATTTCCTTCGGCCGTCGTTCATCGTCTATCGTCCATCGTCTGTCGTCGAACGATCCTCACCGCCGTCGCAGGGCTGCGCGCACGGCGGCTAGCGGCATCTCGCGGCCCGTCCATTGCGCGTAGGAGGCGGCGGCCTGCCGGACGAGCATGTCCAGGCCGCCGAGGGTGTGGGCGCCCTGCGCCGCCGCCTCGCGCAGGAGCCGCGTCTGTTCCGGCTCATAGACCAGGTCGTAGACGATCTGCCCTGCCGAAAAATCGGCGGCATCGGGCCAGGGCGTGCCTTCGGGGTGCGGGTGCATGCCCAGCGGCGTAGCGTTGACGAGCAGGCGGGCGGCGCGCACGGCGGCGGCGGCCTCGGCCAGCGCCACCACGCGCAACGCGCCTGAGGCGTCGAAAGGCGACAGGTGGCGGGCCAAGCGTTCGGCCTTCGCGGGCGTGCGGGCAGCCACGGTGAGCCGGGCGGGGTGGACGGTACTCAGCAGGGCGTAGGCCACGGCCCGCGCCGCGCCGCCCGCGCCGAAGAGGAGCACCGGGGCGCCCCGCAGCTCCCCGGCAAAGGCGTGCAGCGGCGCCAGAAAGCCCGCCACGTCGGTGTTGTCGCCAAAGAGCGTCACGGCGCCGGCGGCGCGGCGGCAGACGATGGTGTTGACGGCCCCGACGGCTTCGGCCTGCGGCGAGAGCCCATCCATGAGCGGCAGGACGGCCTGCTTGTGCGGCACCGTCACGTTGGCACCCAGAAAGCCCAGCGCCTTCAGCCCGGCCACGGCTTCGGCCACGTCGGCGGGCGCCACGGGCAGCGCCAGGTAGACGCAGTTCAAGCCCTGCGCCCGAAACGCCGTGTTGTGCAGCAACGGCGAGAGCGAGTGCGCCACCGGGTAGCCGAGCAAGCCCACCGGCTGCGTCCCGGCGTCCGGCAGCCATCGCGCCGCCTCGCCTCCCCGTCTCGCACGAGGCTTTGCATCCATCAGCCTTCTCCCTCGCCGAGTTCGCCGCGCAGCGCCTCGACCTGCTTGCGGACGCTGTCGAGGTAGGGATTGAGGGCGAGGATGGCTTCGAAGGCGTCGAGCGCGCCCCGGTCGTTGGCGATGAGCAGGTAGACGGCGCCCAGGCCGGCCAGCGCGCCGAAGTGACGCGGCTCGAGCGCCAGCGTGCACTTGATGTCGCGAACGGACCCGGCGTAGTCGGCCAGCAGGTAGCGGATGGTAGCGCGCTTGTTCCAGCCTTCGGCGAAGTGGGGATCCCGCTCGACGACCTCGTCGAAGCAGGGCAGGGCGGCCTCGTAATCCCGTTCTGCCATGGCCCGGATGCCGCGCTCCATCAGGGCGTTGACCTCCGGGTCGTCGTGATGCATCCAGCATTGCCAGATCTGCTCGCTGAGGGCGCGGGCCGAGGCGGCGTTGGGGGCGGCGCGCAGCCGGGCGAAGAGGCGGTCGAGTTCCGTCTCTGCGCTGCGGCGGGCTGCCAGCAGCGCCACGGGCGCCATCGCGCCGACCACCATTGCCAGGACATCGATCATGCACACACCTGCTAGAAGCGGCGGGCCACCCCCGCGCCGATGGAGAAGTCCGGGGCACCCTCGCTCAACCCGACGCCGACGTTGAGGTCGAGTTGGGTGGCCACGTTGGGGAGGAAGGTGAGGCCGCCGTCGAGGCCGTGGAGGCTGTCGCCGCCGTCGGGGAAGAGGCTGAAGAGGCCGGCGAAGACGCCGAGGCCTTCGACGTCGGGAAGGGCCGCGCCGAGCGAGAGGTAGGTGAAGAAGAGGCCGTTGGCCTCGTCGCCCAGCGAGAACGAGTAGCCGGCATTGGCCGAGACGGCGACGGTTTCGGAGAGGCCGAGGTCGAGGGCGAGCTTGCCTTCGGGGCGCACGTCGTCGTTGGTGAAGACCTCGCCGCCGGTGGGGAGCGCAGCGCTGACGATAGCCGTCACCGAGGGCTGACCGAGGGGCTGGCCGTCGCCCGGCAGCAGGTTCACCTTGGCGCCGACGACGAAATCCTCGAAGCCGCTTTCCTCAACGGCGCCACGCAGGAGCACGTAGGAGTTCAGGAGCGCGCGCAGTTCGATGCGGTCGAGCACGCCCAGGCGCAGCACCAATTGCCCGAGGGCGTGCTGGTCGAGGTCTCCTGTCTGGGTGTAGGCGTAGCCGGCTTCGGCCTGGAAGCGTCCGGGCGGCACCACCGCCGAGCCGTCGCCGAAGCCGGGGCGGTCGCTGGCTACGGCGTCGTCCTGGGCCAGCGCCGAGGCCGGCAGCGCTGCCGCCGACAGCAACAGCAGGCCCGCCAGGGCACCCATTCGAAAGCGTCTTTTCATCGCGGAAGGCCTGGTTTGGAAGGAGGAACCGACAAGTCCGGGGCGCTGACGCGGAACCCCGCCGGCAGAGCATACGCAAAAAAACGCCGACTATGCAACGGAAAGCGACGGCGCTACGGTCCCGAATCGTTGCATTTCTTCGGGCGATTGCCCAATCTCCCGGGATCGCGGCGCGTTCAACGACGCCGTCAACGTTTCCGTTCATCAGCCGAAAACAACTCTCGTGGACTGGATCACCAACCCCGAAGCCCTCATCGCCCTGGCTACGCTGACCGTGCTG
>JBFGTT010000582.1:0-2826 GCA_041565995.1 Rhodothermales bacterium | reverse complement strand
GGTAGCAATGAAGACTTTGCGGTCGTCGCGCGAGACGAGGATCACGACGCCGTTGTCCTTACCCTGCTGTCCGACGCCCCACTGCTGGCCCAGCTCCGTGGCGTAAAGCCCGATGTCGGCGCCGCCGAGGTCGGGCAGCGTGACGACGACGATCTGCGTGGAGGTGGTGTCGGCGTAGGCGCGCAGGCGCGTGGTGAGGGCCTGCGCCTCCGCCGTCGAGAGCAGGCCGGCGCGGTCGGTCACCCACTGCCCCGAAGGCGGGATCACGTCTACGCGTTGCGCCTGCGCCGCCGGCACGGCGACCCCGGCCAGCAGCAGCACGACGATCCACAGCGAAAAACGAAGCACGGCCCGGCGCGGCGTCACGAATTGAAATCGACGGTAGGTGCGCGCTCGGCGCCTTCGTCGGCCTCGAAGGGGGTCCGGCGCTCGAAGCCGAAGAGGCCCGCGAAGAGCGCGGCGGGGAAGCGGCGCACGCTGGTGTTGTAGCCCTGCACGGCGTCGTTGTAGCGCGTGCGGGCCACGTTGATGCGGTTCTCGGTGCCCTCCAGTTGCGCCTGAAGATCGCGGAAGGCCTCGGTGGCGCGCAGTTGCGGGTAGTTCTCGGCCACGGCCAGCAGGCGGCCCAGCGCACCGCCGAGTTGGGCCTGCGCCTCCTGGTACTGCCGCACCTTCTCCGGGTCGGCCAGGTCGTCCACCGTCAGGTTGATCGAGGTGGCGCGGGCGCGGGCGTTGGTGACCGATTCGAGCGTCTCCTGCTCGAAGTTGGCCGCGCCCTTGACCGTGTTGACGAGGTTGGGGATGAGGTCGGCGCGGCGCTGGTACTGCGTCTCGACGTCGGCCCAGGCCCGCTCGACGTTCTCTTCCTGGCTGACCAGGCTGTTGTAGGTGCTGCACCCGGCGCACCCGGCAAAGGCTACCAGCAACAGGATCACCAGCAGCCCGATGGTTCCTTTGCTTCGCATAGGTCTTTATCTGTTCATTGATTTCCGGCGAGGGTATGATGCGATCTGGCATACGAGCGGATCCAGGCCGTGTTTCTCGCCGGGGATTTCGGCGCCGCGTCCCGGCCTCGGTGGCAGGAGGCGGCGGCAAACGCGCGCGCCTGCAACGTTATGCTTTTGTGACGCCTTGCCACGTTTTCGTGATGCTTCGGCGCGGCGGCACCTTGTAACATTGCTGCGCCTCCGGAAACTAGAGTGAGCCAAAATATAAAAGGATGCAGGGGCGCCGACCCGCATCCTTCCAGTCAACCCTAGCCACCGAGCTGCATCATGGCACAGCACCCAACGGCTGAACATCAACGCCTGGCCGACTCCGAGGCCCGCCGCGCCGACTGGAAAAACTGGGGACCCTACCTCAGCGAACGCGCCTGGGGCACCGTACGCGAAGACTACAGCCTCCACGGCACCGCCTGGGATTACCTCCCCCACGACCACGCGCGGAGCCGCGCCTTCCGCTGGAACGAGGACGGCCTGGCCGGCTTCTGCAACCGCTTCCAGAACCTCTGCCTCTCGCTCGCCCTCTGGAACGAACACGACCCGATCCTCAAAGAACGCCTCTTCGGCCTGACGGGCCAGGAGGGCAACCACGGCGAGGACGTCAAAGAATATTACTTTTACCTCGACGGGGTGCCCTCGCACGCCTACATGAAGATGCTCTACAAATATCCGCAGCGGGCCTATCCCTACGCCCGCCTGGTCGAGGAGAACCGCCGCCGCAGCCGCCACGAGCCGGAGTACGAGTTGATCGATGCGCTGCGGGAGGTGTTCGCGGAGGATCGGTATTTCGACGTGTTCGTCGAGTATGCGAAGGCGTCGGAGGAGGACCTCTTGTGCCGCATCACAGTGTTCAACCGGGGGCCGGAGGCGGCGGCGGTGCACGTGTTGCCGCAGCTCTGGTATCGCAACACCTGGTCGTGGGGCCAAGACCGGCCCAAACCCGAACTGCGCGACGTCACGAGCGGCAACGTGGCGGCGGTGCGGGCGCAGGAGCGGCACCTGGGCGAGCGCTGGTGGTACGTCTTTGCGGCGGGAGGCAGCCCGCCGGCGTTGCTTTTTACGGAGAACGAGACGAACACGGAGCGGCTCTTCGGCGTGCAGAACGCCTCGGCGTACGTCAAGGACGGCATCGACGAGGCGGTGGTGCAGGGGCGGCGCGAGCGCGTCAACCCGGAGGGGCGAGGCACGAAGGTGGCCGCGCACGTGCGCGCCGTCGTCGCCCCCGGCGAGCACTTCACGGTGAAGGTGCGGCTGAGCGACTGGCAGATCGACCGCCCCTGCGCCGACTTCGACGCCCTCTTCGAGCAGCGCATCGAGGAAGCCGACTCCTTCTACGAGGCCATCCGGAAACCCACCTTGAGCGAAGACGAGCGGCGGGTACAGCGGCAGGCCCTGGCCGGGTTGCTCTGGAGCAAGCAGTTCTACCACTACAGCGTCGAACTCTGGCTCGACGGCGACCCCACCGGCCCCCCGCCGCCGGAGGCGCGCCACGAGGGCCGCAACAGCGACTGGCGGCACCTCTACAACCTCGACGTGCTCTCGATGCCCGACAAGTGGGAGTACCCCTGGTACGCCGCCTGGGATCTGGCCTTCCACACGATCCCGCTGGCGCTCGTCGATCCGGAATGGGCCAAGCGGCAGTTGATCCTGCTCCTGCGCGAGTGGTACATGCATCCCAACGGGCAGCTGCCGGCCTACGAGTGGGCCTTCGGCGACGTCAACCCGCCCGTGCATGCCTGGGCCGCCTGGCGTGTCTATAAGATCACCCGCAACGTCACCGGCACGGCCGACACCGACTTCCTGGAGAAGGTCTTCCACAAGCTGC
>JBFGTT010000581.1:0-2840 GCA_041565995.1 Rhodothermales bacterium | reverse complement strand
GGGCACGCCCGTCGGGCAGACCGAGGGCGGCAACACCACGTTCATCGTCACCGAACTGGAGATCCGCTGCATGCCCAAGGACATCCCCTCGCACATCGACGTGGACATCAGCGGCCTGAACATCGGCGACGCCATCCACGTGGGCGCGCTGGACCTGCCGGGCGTCGAGATCGAGGCGCCGGAGGATCAGACGCTCGTGACCGTCGTGCCGCCGCGCGTGCACGTCGAGCCGGAACCGGAGGTCGAAGAAGGGCTGCTGGTCGAGGGCGAGGAAGGCGAAGCGCCGGAAGCCGCGGACGAGGAAGACCAGGACGAGGACTAGTAACATCGCGACATAAGTTCACAGTAGGTTAGGCAGGACGTGAAACGTAAAACGTGAGGATGCCTCGCTGAGACGGTTCCACAGGCACCTTCACGTTTTACGCATCGTGCAACTTGGTCAAGACTTCCGCCGACGTGTACTAGGCGCGCTTCGCTCGTGGCTTCAGCGAGCCAGTGACCGGCCACCGCAGGGAGCCTTATGCCGCAAAGCAACCGGCTCATCGTTGGACTGGGCAACCCCGGCGCCGAGTACGAAGGCACCCGCCACAACGTCGGCTTTGCCGTGGTCGAAGCGGTGGCCCAAAAGGCCCGGATCGACTTCGGCTACGACGGGCGGGCCGGCGCCATGGTGGGCGAAGGCCGCTTCCGGGGCCGCTCGCTGACGCTGGTCAAGCCGCTCTCCTACATGAACCGCAGCGGCACGCCCGTCCGGCACCTCCTGCGCCGCTACGGCCTCGCCCCCCGCGACCTCCTCATCATCGTCGACGACATCAACCTGCCCACCGGGCGCCTGCGCCTGCGCCCGCGCGGCAGCGCCGGCGGCCATAACGGCGTGCAGGACCTCATCGACTGCCTCGGCACCGACGACTTCCCCCGCCTGCGCATCGGAATCGGCGACGACTTCTCGCGGGGACGGCAATCGGACTACGTGCTCTCGCCGTTTTCCGAGGCGCAGCGCCACGCCGTCGAAGAGGCCCTCGCCCGCGCCCGCGACGCCGCCCTGACGTTCGTCACCGACGGCCTCGTCACGGCCATGAACCGGTTCAATTGAGGACAGGGGGTACGAGAGGACGTGTGGACGAGGGGACGAAAAAGCAGTTCGTCGATTCGTCGTCTTGTCTTCCCCACGGCCTTCCCTCGAAAAATGCGTTAAGGGCTGTGAAGGCAGCAGCGCCGTCCCTAGCTTTAGACGCTTTGCGCGGCTCGGCCGGCCTGCTGGCCCCGACGCGTCCGTCAGCGGCGCGCGCGAGCCGCGTAGCTTCTTCTTTCATCGACACCCCAGAGGGCAACCTGTTTCTATGGATATCTCGTTGATCACCTATCTCATCCCCGTGGCCGGACTGCTGGCGCTGGGCTACGCGTTTACGCGGACCCGGTGGATCAAGAAGCAAGATCCCGGCACCGAGGAAATGATCGATATTGCCGCCAGCATTGCCGAGGGCGCCCGCGCCTTTCTGCGCCGCGAGTACCGGGTGCTGGTCTTCTTCGTGCTGGCCGTGGCGCTGCTGCTGGCCTTTGCCAACATGAACCAGCCCGGCTCGTCGTGGCTCATCGCCGTTTCGTTTGTCCTCGGGGCGCTGTGCTCGGCTACGGCAGGCTTCATCGGCATGACCGTCGCCACGAAGGCCAACGTGCGCACCACGCACGCGGCGCGCACCGGGCTGGGGCCGGCGCTCAACGTGGCCTTCTCCGGCGGCCTGGTGATGGGCCTGAGCGTCGTGGGCCTGGGCGTGCTGGGCCTGAGCGTGCTCTTCATCGTCTACAGCAACCTGGACTGGGATTTCGCGCGGGTCATCAACGTCATTTCGGGCTTTTCGCTGGGCGCCTCGTCCATCGCGTTGTTTGCCCGCGTCGGCGGCGGCATCTACACGAAGGCTGCCGACGTAGGGGCCGACCTGGCCGGCAAGGTCTACGAAGGCATCCCCGAAGACGACCCGCGCAACCCGGCTACGATTGCCGACAACGTGGGCGACAACGTGGGCGACGTGGCCGGCATGGGCGCCGACCTCTTCGAGAGCTACGTCGGCTCGATCATCGGCACGATGGTGCTCGGGGCGGCCTTCATCACGGCGCCTTCGTTCACCGAGGGCGGAGGTAGCCCGCTGGCCGGCGTCGTGCTGCCGCTCCTCCTGGCCGCCGTGGGCATCCTGGTCTCCATCGCCGGCTCGTTCTTCGTGAAGGTGAAGGAGGGCGGCAACCCGCAGACAGCGCTCAACATCGGCGAGTTCGGCGCGGCGGGGCTGATGGCGGTCCTCTCGTTCTTTATCATCCGGTGGATGCTGCCCGCCGGCTGGACCTACGAGAGTCCCATCAGCCCCTTCACGGCCTACACGTCGATGGGCGTCTTCTGGGCGGTGCTCATCGGGCTGGTGGCCGGCACGCTCATCGGCCTCGTCACCGAGTATTACACCTCCACGCACAACCGCCCGACGCTCGGCATTGCCCGGCAGAGCATCACCGGCGCGGCCACCAACATCATTTCGGGGCTGGGCGTGGGCATGTTTTCGACGGGCATTCCGGCCATCATCCTGGCCCTTGGCATCATCGGCGCCTACACCTCCGCCGGCCTCTACGGCATCGCCATCGCCGCCGTGGGCATGCTCTCGGTGACCGGCATCCAGCTCGCCGTGGACGCCTACGGGCCTATCTCGGACAACGCCGGCGGCATCGCTGAGATGGCCAAGCTGCCGCCCGAAGTGCGCCGCCGCACCGACAACCTCGACGCCGTCGGCAACACGACGGCGGCTATCGGCAAGGGCTTTGCCATCGGCTCGGCGGCGCTGACGGCCCTGGGCCTC
>JBFGTT010000580.1:0-2845 GCA_041565995.1 Rhodothermales bacterium | reverse complement strand
GGCGGCGCACCCGCTACGCCTCGGCGCGGCGCTTCCGGCTCCAGGCTTCCGCGATCACCAGCGCCAGTGCGACGACTACGGCCAGCACCAGCGCCGTCGCCCAGTCTACTGTGCGCGTGCCGTGGAAGATCACGTTCCAGAGAAACATCACCACGGCGGCGCTGACGAACGTGGCGACGAACGTTACCAGAAACTGGGTCGCCTTTGCTTTGCCAGTCATGTTGGACCTCCGCAAGCTTGTTGCAGCGCGCGCTGGATGCCCGTCCTTCAGGCAGGACGACCTCGCGCTGCCTGGCCGCTCCGGGCCGGGCAGGCACCCGGCGGCGCCGCACGTTGAGTATCGCTCGCGCAGCAGGCGCCCGGCGTCAGGCGTAGGCCCCGGAGAATTGCAAGACGACGGGCTGGACCAGGCGCACGAAGTCCGGGTAGGCCATCTTGATCAACTCGGTGTGCGTGCCCGCGTTGAAGGCGATCTCTTCGTCTTCGGCCAGGCGGTTGGCTACGAACACGTCCATGCCGTAGAGGTTGCCGAAGGGCGGCATCGCGCCGGGTTCGCACTCCGGAAACAGGTCTTTGAATTCCGCCTCGGTGGCCAGTTCGACCTCGCGGGCGCCGGTGGCTTCCTTCAAGAGGTCGAAGTCGATCTGGAAGGAGGCCGGCAGCACCGCCATCGCCATCGTTCCGTCGATCTTGACCATGACGGTCTTGGCCATCTCTCGGCCTGGAATGTGCGCCTTGGCGGCGATCTCCTGGGCCGTGTAGGCCCGCGAGTGGCTGATCGTCACGTACTTGACGTGATGCTCGTCGAGGAAAGCTTTGAGTCTTTTGACTGGCATGGTCCCCACCTCCTGCTGCGTTTACGCTTGGGAATACCCGCGCCCGGCGGCGTTCCGTCGCGTACCCTGGCGTCGCGGGCGCGGACGATCTACCTGTTCATTATAAACAATGGCGGCGGCATTGTTGCCGGTGAAACAGCGCGTCGTGTTGTAGGCAATATCCCGACACCGCCTTGCGTGCCGCCTTCGAGGGACGAAACTCGAACACGCGGGTCCCTACCCTCAAGAGGCGCCGACGGAAGAGCGGGACTGGGCCTCTTGCAGTAGCGCAAACACCGCCTCGCGCTGCGTCAGCGCCAGCAGCAGCAGCAGGTCGCCCGGCGCGGCCCATCGGAGGGCGGCCCTGGCTCCGTCGAGGCACGAGGGGGCGTGGGCGAGGTGCGCCTCGGAGGCGCCCAGCCGCCGGAACTCGTCGTGCAGCAGGGCGGGCACGGCGCCGGGGGCGCGGCCCCTTTCGTAGCCGGGCAGGTCCATGATGACCACGTGGTCGGGGTCGATCTGCCAGGCGGCGCGGGCGAGGCCGCGGATGTCGTCGTCGCTGCGGTCGCCGGCCTGGCCGAGCATCACCAGGCGCCGCCGCGCGGGCAGCCGGCGGGCGGTATCGACCAGGGCGGTCAGGCCGTGCGGGTTGTGCGCGAAGTCCACCAGCACCTTCACCCCGTCGATCTCGAAGAGGTTGCCGCGTCCGGGGTTGTCGGCCGGGTCGCCCCGGAAGGCGCGCAGCCCCTGGGCCACGGCGGGTGCATCGACGCCCAGGATCCTGGCCAGGCAGACGGCGCCGAGGCTGTTCGAGACGTTGTGCCGCGCCGCGCCGCCGAGCGTGATGGGCACCTCGGCGACGCCGAGGACCGTCTCAGGCGCGCCTTTTTCGGCGTAGACGATCTCGCCGTCCTCCACGAAACACACGCGCCCGCCGGCCGCCCGGTGTTTTCGGATCAACGGATGGGCGGCGTCCTCGCTGAACCAGCAGATCTCCGTCGAGACGTTTGGCGCCTGCCGCACCAGGCCCGCGTCGTCGGCGTTGAGTGCCAGCACGCCGCCGCCGGCCAGCGCCCGGCTGACGACGAACTTGGCCTCGGCCAGATCGTCGAGCGTCTTGATGCCGTACTCGCCCAGATGATCCTCGGCCACGTTGGTGATGAGCGCGGCGGCGGCGCGTTCGACGGCCAGGCCGCGCCGCAGCATGCCGCCCCGCGCCACTTCGAGCAGGCCCACCTCGACGCGCCGGTGGCGCAGCAGCGTGCGCGCCCCGCCCGGCCCCGAATAGTCGCCCCGCTCGACGATCTCGTCGCCGACCTTGATGAAGTCGGTCGAGGTCAGCCCGGCGGTTTTGCCGGCGGCGCCGAGCAGGCAGGCCAGCAGGCGCACGGTGGTGGACTTGCCGTTGGTGCCGGTGACGAGCACGACGGGTACGTCGCGGACGGCGCGCCAATCCACGGCGGCGGGATCGGGCAGGGCGTCGGCGGGCCAGGTGAGGGACCCCGCGCCCAGGCCGACGGAGACGTGTTCGTCGTCCGAAAGCACGCTGACGCCGTGGCGCCGGGCCGCCTCGCGCAGCCGCAGTAGCGCCGGATTCCGCTCCGCTTCGATCAGTTTTATGAGCCGGGCGGCGACCGCCGCCTCGTCGTCCGGCGGCTCGCCGATGAGGTGCGCCAACGCCGCGTCCCACGCCGCCTCGTTGACCTCGGTGGCGGCGTAGAGTGCGTCGAGCGGCGCGGTCAGGGCCAGGCTGGCCCCGCCCTCGAAGGCGCGCGCGGCCATCTCCTCGCCGCCCCAGCCGACGGCCTTCAGCAGCCGCCGCGCGTGCTCCTGCCAGGCCGCCGTCACGTCCCCGGCAGCATACCCGTCGATCCGCACGTCGAGGAGGGCGCCGGCGCGGTCGAGCAGCAGGTTCGGCCCCGTCAGGCGGCGGCTGTCGGTTATCTCCAGATGCTTGATCATCAATCCATCCGAAATCCGCGCGCGACTCAGTCTTCGGCTTCGCGGGCCAGGCGTACGCCGCGTTCGTC
>JBFGTT010000579.1:0-2845 GCA_041565995.1 Rhodothermales bacterium | reverse complement strand
GTGATGGTGGGTACGATGGCGGTGGTCAATGAAATCGATGGTGTCCAGAAGTAAAACGCAAAACGTAAGGGTATTCCTGGAAACGTCTCAACGAGGCACCCTTACGTTTCACGTTTTATACGAAATCTGGATGATTCGTTGTACATCGTAAAAAGGATGGAAGTCTGGGAGGAGGGGTGTGGGGGCTTTTTTTCTCCCATACTCTCACACCCCCATCCTCCCACACGCTGCATGATGCACAACGGATTTACCAGATTCCGTATGAGTCCTACCTAACCTGCTGCGAACTTCCGCCCACTCGTACCAGCTGCATCGCCCGTCACCCGGCCGCCCCGCACGAACCTTCCCCGCCGGCTCGGCGTTCATGCGCCTCGAAGGAACCACCATCGGTTTGCAGCAATGATCAACCTGGAGACGCTACACGAGATCAAGCGGCGCTACGACGAAGTGACCGGCCTGATGTCGCAGCCCGAAATCGCCACCGACCCGGCGCGCATGGCGGCGCTGGGCCGCGAACACACCGAGCTGAACGCCGTCGTGCAGGCCATCGAGCGCTACGAACGGCTGCTCGGCGAGCAAGACGACCTCCAGGAGATGATCCGCCACGAAGCCGACCCCGACTTCGTCCGCCTGGCCAAAGACGAACTCGAAGACCTCGAAGCGCGGCTGCCCGGCGTCGAAGAAGACCTGCGGATGCGGCTGATCCCGAAGGATCCCGAAGACGCCCGCGACGCCATCGTCGAGATCCGCGCCGGCACCGGCGGCGACGAGGCCGCCCTCTTCGCAGGCGACCTCTTCCGCCTCTACGAACGCTTCGCCGAAAGGCAGGGGTGGAACGTCGAGGTGATGGACACCTCGCCCGGCACCGTCGGCGGCTTCAAGGAGGTCGTCTTCGGCGTGCACGGCGCCGACGTTTTCGGGACGCTCAAGTACGAAAACGGCGTTCACCGCGTCCAGCGCGTGCCCGAGACCGAGGCCAGCGGGCGCATCCACACCTCGGCGGCCTCGGTGGCCGTGCTGCCCGAAGCCGAAGACGTAGACGTAGCCCTCCATCCCGGCGACCTCAAGATCGACGTCTACCGCAGCAGCGGCCCCGGCGGCCAGAGCGTCAACACCACCGACTCCGCCGTGCGCATCACCCACCTGCCCACGGGCCTCGTCGTCACGTGCCAGGACGAGAAGAGCCAGCACAAGAACAAGGACAAGGCCCTGCGCGTGCTCCGCTCGCGGCTCTACGAAAGCGAACTCGAAAAACACCGCGCCGAACGCGACGCCGCCCGCCGCAGCGCCGTCGGCACCGGCGACCGCTCGGCCAAGATCCGCACCTACAACTTCCCGCAAGACCGCGTCACCGACCACCGCCTGGAGGGCGACGACAAAAACCACCCCCTCCACAAAGTCATCGGCGGCGACCTCTACGACATCCTCCGCGCCCTCCGCACTGCCGACCACGCCGAACGCCTGGCAAACCTCTAGGAAATGGGAAATCGGAAATAGAAAATGGTGGGAATGGCACTCCGACTCACCAATTTCCATTTACCATTTACCAATTTCCCTTTCCCAACCCCCAATTCTCCCTTATTTCACGGCGGGGGCGGGCACAAAACAGGGTGGATCTTTATTCTACAAAGCTGCACCATCCCTGCTCCTGCACGACGCGCTGCGCAGGGGCATGACGCCAACCATCCAGTCATTCCACAGGGACCCGTATGGCATCGACCAAGAACCGGTACGAGTTCACGTACATCATCACCCCGGTGCTCAGCGAAGAGCAGATCAAAGACACCGTCAAACGGGTGAACAAGCTGATCGCAGACAACGGCGGCACCGTCCTCGAAGTCGACGAGTGGGGGTCGCGGCGCCTGGCGTATCAGATCAAAAAGAAGCGCAACGGCTACTACGTTAACCTCTACTTCGACGGCCCCGGCGAGATGATCGCGCGCCTGGAACGCAGCCTGGAGATCGACGACAACATCCTGCGTTACCTGACCTTGCGCATGGACAAGCAGATGCTGCGTCACTACGAGTTGCGCAAGCAAAAGGCCGCCGAAGTCCCCGCCGAATAGCTGCTTCGTCGCATCGTTCAACCCGCCTTGCAGAGATCAACCATGGCCAGCCACAAAGATCCCAACTACGTCGATTACAAAGACGTCGAGTTTCTTCAGCGCTACATCAACGAGCAGGGCAAGCTGCTGCCGCGCCGCGTCACCGGCGTCTCGGCCAAGCTCCAACGCCAGCTCACGCGCGCCGTCAAGCGCGCCCGCTACCTCGCACTGATGCCCTTCGTGGCCGACTCGGTGCGCTGAGGCCCGCCGGCAAGCAGCCTCGACGCGGATTCCCAACCTTTGCGAACTACCCGGCACCATGAAAGTCATTTTGCTTCAAGACGTCGATAACCTCGGCTCCGAGGGCGAGATCGTCTCGGTCAAAGACGGCTATGGGCGCAACTACCTGATTCCGCAGGGATGGGCGCTGATGGCGACCCCCGGCGCCGTCAAGGCGCGGCACGAGGAGATGCGCCAGCAGGTCCGCAAACGCGCCCAGGAGAAGGACAACGCGCAGGAACTCAAGAAACAACTCGACGCCGCCGAAGTGGTCGTCGAGGCCAAAGTGGGCGAAGAAAACCGCATCTTCGGCACCGTGACGGCGCAGCAGGTAGCCACCCGGCTGGCCGTGCAAGGCTTCCAGATCGACCGCCGCCAGGTCGATCTCAGCGAAGACATCCGCGTCATCGGCGTCTATACGGCCAACGTGAAGCTCCACACGGACGTGGTGGCCCAGGTGAAGGTGCGCGTGGTGCCCGAAGGCGGCGAAGCGCCTGCCGAAGCCGAATCGGCCGCCGAAG
>JBFGTT010000578.1:0-2857 GCA_041565995.1 Rhodothermales bacterium | reverse complement strand
GCGCGGGGGTAGACCCCGGACGCCTGGCCGAACTGATGGTGCCGACGCTGGCCAATCAGGAAGTGCGCTTCACCGCCGTCGTGTTGAGCAACCCGCGCACTTCCGGCCTGGGCAACCCCGACGCCAACGGCTTCCCCAGCCGCATCCACGTCTACGTGCGCGATACCTCGGCGGCCTCGCTGGGCAACGAAGGCATGGGCATCCAGCTCGTCGACGGGGCCTACCAGACCACCGGCCTGCTCAACGCAGCCATCGGCGACGTGATCACGGTGGTGGGCATCCCCGCCACCTTCACTGGCTCGGGCGGCGCCTCGATGCAGCTCGAACCCACCAGCATCGAGCTGCTGGGGCCGTACACCGACTTCGCCAACCTCTCCGACGCCATCCTCGACCCGGAGCCCCTGGCCTCGACCGCCGACGCCAACAAGAGCGTCGGGAGCAACGGCGAGGTACAGACCAACTGGCGAAACCTGAATTCGCTCAATGGCCAGTACGTCCGCCTCGAAGGCGCCACGGTCCAGGTGCGAGACCTCGCCAGCGACCCGCGTCCCAACTGGCTCATCACCACCGACGGTGGCACGACGGTGCTCAACTTCTACGACATGTCGCTCAACTACCGCAACGACCGCGACGGCGGCTACAACGAGAGCGAGTTCAACGTCTCCTCTGAGGACTTCGTACCGCCGCCGCCGGGCGCCACGATCAACCTCCAGGGCTTCATCGTCTTCCAGGGCGACGACCCCTTCAGCCGGGGCATGCCCAACGGCGCCCTGCTGAGCATCGTGCCCTTCGAAAAGGCCGACCTGGAAGTCACCGAGTCGCCGCCGGAGGCTTCAACACCGAGCAAGCCCGACTTCGTCCCCACCGACGCCGATGCGATAACGGTCACCTCGACGGTCTCCGTAGACCCATCACGCACGCTCACCAGCGTCGTGCTGACCTACTTCACCTCGGTCGACCAGACGGAGCAGACCGTCTCGATGACCGACAACGGCGACGGCACGTTCTCGGCCACGATCCCCGCACAGGACGACGGCACCTTCGTCATCTACAGCGCCACGGCTACCGACAACACCGGCGCTGAGTTTACCTCCCGCCCGCAAGAGTACCGCGTGCTCAACGGAGGCATCACCCAGATCTCCCACATCCAGGAAGTCTCGGGCTTCGCCACCGACGCCAGCCCGGTAGCCGGCCTGACGCTCGACATGAGCCTCTCGGTCACGGTGATGACCGAGCCGGGCGTCTCCGGCCTCGTCGCCATCCAGGATGACGCTTCGCTGATCCCGTGGACCGGCATCATCCTGCGTACCGAGGGCACCCTGACGACCGACCTCCAGCGCGGCGACGTGATCCTCGTCACCCGGGCGCGCATCGAAGAGAGCTTCGGCCTGACCCGGCTGCGCGACGTCGTCTACACCGATGCAGGCACCGGCGGCCAGTTCGGCTACAAAACCGTCACCACCGACGCGCTGCAAGACCGGGACATCGCCGAGGCCCACGAGGGCATGATGCTGCGCTTCGACGACGTGACGGTGGTCACGCCGCAGGCCGACGCCCCCAGCGACTTCGGCGAGTTCAGGGTTGGTTCTGCAGGAGACGCGGTGGGCGTCCGCGTGGACGACGCCTCCAGCGCCATCTCGTCGCAACTCAACGAGACGCTGACGGAGGGCCAGGAACTCGCCTTCATCCAGGGCCTCTGGAGCTTTAGCTTCAGCAACCACAAACTGTTGCCCGAGACCCAGGCCGACTTCCCCGACGGCTTCCCGCCGGTGAACGTGGCCGTGGAGGACGCCGAGGTGCCGGGCGCCTTCGCGCTGGCGCAGAACTACCCCAACCCGTTCAACCCGGTGACGACCATCGGCTACGAGCTGGCGGCCACCGGGCCGGTGCGCCTCGAAGTCTTTGACATGCTGGGCCGCCGCGTGGCCGTGCTCGTCGAGCAGACGTTGCCGGCCGGCGTCTACGAAGCCCGGTTCGACGCCGCCGACCTGGCCAGCGGCCTCTACCTCTACCGCCTGACGGCCGGCAAGCAGGTGTTCACCCGGAAGATGCTGCTCCTCAAATAATCAGGGGACTGATTATTTGAAGGTGTGGGCGTATGGGAGTGTGGGGGTGTGGGAGGATCCAAAGCGCGACCTCCTGCTCCCCTACTCCCATACCCCCTAACCCCCATACTCTTCCCGCATGCGTTTGAACCGCTTCATCCGGCTTGCTCTGCTGTTGCTCGCGCCCGCCGTGCTCCTGTTCGGCGGCGGGTGCGACACCGGCATCTCCGGCAGCGCCTTCGAGAACCAGCCGCCCGACACCGAGCTGAGCGTGCGCGACAGTTCCCTGGTCGATAACCTGAGCGGGGACGAGCGGCTCTCCAGCACGGTGTTCGCCTCGTGGACGGGCAGCGACGCGGACGGCTTCGTGGCGGCTTTCGAGATGCGCTTCTTCAGCGAGGGGGCTTCGCCGGCGCGGGAGGCGGACTGGGTGCGGACGGTCCGGAACGACACGCTGGTGCTGCTGCCCATCCCGCGCGGCGAGCGCGTCGCCAACGTGGTTTTTGAAGTGCGCGCCATCGACAACGAGGGCGCCAAAGATCCGCAGCCCGCCCGGACGGTCTTCCCTATTCAGAACGCCCCGCCCAGCATCCGGCTCAGCAGCTTCGACCTGCCGCCGGACACGACATTCCACGTGGTCTCCTTCGCCTGGATTGCCACCGACCCCGAGGGGGAGGGCAACCTGAGCAGGATCGAGGTCAGCTTCAACGACTCGACCACCTTCACCGCGCTGCCGCCCGACGCCGCCTTCGTCACCTTCGTCGGCGACGTCGACCGCGACGACGCGAGCCAGACGGTGGCCGAGGCGGAGG
>JBFGTT010000577.1:0-2863 GCA_041565995.1 Rhodothermales bacterium | reverse complement strand
GGTCTCTTCCAGCCCCAGAAAGCGCCACGTGTCGCCGCCGTCGGAGGATTTATAGAGGCCGCCGCCGGCGAAGTTGTTGTGCCCGCCGTTGGCCTCGCCGGTGCCCACGTAGACGATCTGCGGGTTGAGCGGATCGACGGCGAGGTCGCCGATGCTCAGGATGGGCTGCTCGTCGAAGATGGGCTGCCACGTCCGGCCCGCGTCCATCGATTTGAAGACGCCCCCGGTGGCGGCGGCGGCGTAGACGATGGCAGGATCCAGCGGATCGAACTCGACGTCGACGACGCGCCCGCCGACGTTGGTCGGCCCGACGAGTTCCCAGGCGCCGAAGACGTCCGTCTTGGCGGCGGCGCGCAGCTTTTGGGCCTCCGCGAAGGCGGTGCGGTAGGCGCCCGGATCGGCCTGGAAATGCGGGAAGGTGCGCTGGATCCAGGCGGTTTCGGAGGGCAGGCGGCCCGGCGCGTCGTCGGGCGGGGCATCCGGGCGCAGCAGGGACGCGGCGTACCACCCTGCGCCGAGGAGCAGGCCCATCAGGCATAACCAGCGTAACGCGCGCCGCATCATCCTACCAGGATTTCGGTGAGAAGAATGCAGGCTAAACGAATCAAGCAAGCCGTAGGATTCCAGCGTGAAACGCAAAACGTAAGGATGCCCGCAGCGACGTTGCAGCAGAGCACCCTTACGTTCTACGTTTCAAGTCTTTACGTTTTCCGCTACATCCCGTCTTGCATTTCGATGACGCCGCAGGCGAGGCGGGCGCCGGCGGCGCCGGTGGGCTGCGTCGCCAGGTCGTCGGCGCCGGCGTGTACGATGACGGCCTTGCCGACGATGCTGCCGGGGCCGTCGAGCGTCACGACGGGATCGACGCGGTCGTAGGCGGCGGTGCCGTCGGCGGCGGCGTCGAGGTTGCCCAGGTCGCCGGCGTGGCGTTGCGCGGCGGGGGCGTCGGGGGCGCCGTGGGGGCTGCCCGCCGGGTTGAAGTGCCCGCCGGCCGAGGAGCCGTCGGGGCCGCTGCAATCGCCGGTTTCGTGGAGGTGGAAGCCGTGCCGGCCCGCGCTCAGGCCGCTGACGGCAGCCTCGACGCGCACGCCGCCCTCGACGGCGGTGAACGTCACCGTCCCGCGCGCCTGGTTGCCCTCGGTGGGTGCCAGCGTGGCGACGGCCTGGGCCGGGGGCGCTGCCTCCAGGCGGGGGCTTTCCGGCGCGCCCGGTTCTTCGGCGGGACGCTCGGCGCAGGCGGCGAGCAGGAGGACGGCGGCGGCCAGCAGCGCAAGGCGCGTATTTTTCAGCAAGGTTTTCATCGTAGGTTTTGTTTTCTTGTGGGAGCAAAGCACAAAAATACATACCGCGGAGCAAACGTGCGCGCGCCGGCGCGAAGACGCACGCCTCACCCCTTCTTCCTCCTTTCCATGCTTCGACTTGTTGCCGACAGGCTGGGCAAACGTTTTGGCCGTCGCGTGCTCTTCCGCGACCTCTCCTTCGAGTTGGAGGGCGGGCGGTCGCTGGCGGTCACCGGCGCCAACGGCGCGGGCAAGTCCACCTTGCTGCGCATGGTGGCCGGCGTGCTGCGTCCTACCCGTGGCGCCGTGGCGCTGCACCTCGACGGGCGGGTGCTCTCGGACGAGGAGCGCCCGTTGCGGACGGGCCTGGTGGCGCCCTACCTCAACGTCTACGACGGTTTCACGGCGCGGGAGAACCTGGCGTTTCTGGCGCAGGCTCGCCGGCTGCCCGGCGCTCCGGCCCGCATCGAGGCGGTGCTGGAGCTGGTGACGCTCGCCGACCGCGCCGACGACCTGGTGGGCACCTACTCTTCGGGCATGCAGCAGCGCGTCAAGTACGCCGCCGCGCTCCTGGATGCGCCGCCGCTGCTGCTGCTCGACGAGCCGACGGCCAATCTCGACGCGGCCGGCCTGGCGATGGTCGAGCACGTGACGACCCACCAACGCGCTACAGGCCAACTCCTCGTCATCGCCACCAACGTCGCCGCCGAAGCCGAAAAGTGCGACGACGTGATCCGAATCGAAGATTTTCTTTGAGCGGTCAGCTTTCTGCGATCAGCTTTCTGCGATCAGCTTTCTGCTTGAAGCTCTTTTAGCTGACCACTGACGGCTGAACGCTCAAAAAATCCAGAAAAGGCTTTGAACCTCACCGAAAAATTTGTTACTTGGTAGTCTACGGGCTGCCGCGGAAAAGCCTCGCCTCCCACCGAGAAAAGACGCTTTGTGCGTCGGCGGCGCCCGCCCGGAAGCGCTTCCTTCCGGGCCCCTCCCGATGCCCGCCTTGCTCATCCAACCCGTTTGGAGGAACCCTATGACCCGCCCCATCAACGTGACCGTCAACGGCACCGCGCGCCAGGCAGAGGTCGAACCGCGCACGCTGTTGGTGGACTTTCTCAGAGAGACGCTCGGCCTGACGGGCACGCACGTCGGCTGCGACACCAGCCAGTGCGGCGCCTGCACCGTACACGTCGACGGCGTCTCGGTCAAATCGTGCACCATGTTCGCCGTGCAGGCCGACGGCCAGGCCGTCACCACCATCGAGGGCCTGGCGCAAAACGGCGCGCTGCATCCCCTCCAGGAAGGCTTTCACGAGAAGCACGGGCTGCAATGCGGCTTCTGCACCCCCGGCATGATCATGGCCGCCGCCGACTTGCTCAACCGAAACCCGCATCCCACCGAGGCGGAGATACGGCACGCGCTAGAGGGCAGTTACTGCTGCTGCACCGGCTACCACAACATCGTCGCCGCCGTTCGCCAGGCGGCCGAGACGATGGCCGGAGCGACGAGATGAGCGCGCCGCTGGAACCGGCGGCCGACAGCCTGCGATTCGGCAGCGGCAAGGCGGTCCGCCGCATCGAGGACCC